>NZ_CEVYEL010000005.1:0-79737 GCF_982403165.1 Longicatena sp. | reverse complement strand
AGCCCCTTGGGGCGATTACGTAAAAACCACCAGCTAAGCTGGTGGATATTTATTTATTTTTATCGGACAATTTTCCAGTTGCTATCTTTATGTAACACAAGCTCAAACTGCGAAATCTGTGTAGTCTTTATCCATTATGGAAAAGAGCGTCAGCACACGCCCTCTTTATCCTCTTGATTACCCAACACAGGAAATAAAAAGCCCTGTCAAGAACTTGCCACCAAAGGTGGTGCGAAGCATTCTTGACTGGGCTTTTTACTTTGCTGTATCTTCTGTGAGAGGATAAGAGTTATCCTATACCTTTCAAATCTTCAAAGCCTTCTATGGTTGGAACACTGGGCAAACTTTGCCTGTCCTCGTCCACATGCCTGTTAAGTATGGTTTCTCCCTCATAAGGGTTCACATTTCTGTGTCCCTTTATGGTTTCTCCAAACAAATCAAGGCTGTATAGATCGTCATATTTATCAAGCAAATTCTGGAATTTATAACGCTGTATCAATGCTTTTATAGGGTACAGGTCAGACGCTTGCCTGTCCTCTGAACTGATATAGTCCATGATGTATTCACGGAGCTTCTTTAACTCATATTCTTTCCATTCTTCCTCACTGTCAAAATAGTTGTCATACTGTCCGTGTGCAAGTTCCACATTTAATCGTTCCTCACATTCCAGAAACTTCAAAATCTCCTGTTCCATGTGGGAAGTGTTCTTCCATTCCCCACATAATAACTCATTGGGTGTCACACCTAAAACAGAAGTAATCTTTTCTAATGTATCAAAGGTGGGAAAGTTGACACCTCTTTCAATCTTGGAAAGGCTCTGCATATTGATACCGATTGCGTCTGCCAGTTCCTGCTGGTTCATGCCACGAAACTTCCTTACCCTCTGTATGTTCTCTCCTAAAAGCTCATATTTCATGTTGTTTTTCCTCGCTCTCTTGCTTATTTAAGCCTATGATACTTAATATTTTTGAAAATGTCAAGAAATATTGTTGACAAATAAGTTTGATGAGGTTATTATATGATCGGTTGATTGATTAAGCACAACAACATTAATTATCTACTTGCATAAGCATTATAAAGAATTGTTTTCATTCTGAAGGCGTTAATATCAGACTTTCGGGATTGGAAAACGTGGTTTCCTAAAGTGACTGGCTGGACAGGGCACGTCCCCCAGACGTGTTCTGGACAGACAGTTACTTTAGGAAAGGAACGCCTTTAGGCGTTCCGACAGGGCGTTATAGTAACACCGCCCTGCGCGTACAGAATTGATAATTGAAAACAGGCTTAAAATCAGCGTTTATCAAGGATTTTGCAATGTAAAGAATTGCAGTAGAAAAGGAGGAAATACAGATACCAAAGAAAGAGCATATTAGCATTAAGATTGACTACATCAGCATTATATTTGACACTGCAACCGCAGAAGAAGTCATACGTTATGTTCTTGAACTGCCTGTTGATATTTTTGAAACGCAATCGGCAAGGGTACTGCATAAAGACTATCAGACAAAATGGCAGATAGGAAGTATTGAGGTTTTCGGAAATGCAAGAAAAACAGAAGCTAACCCTATGGGGCTTAGTGCATACCTCGTATTAAAAGGAAAGGGCTGTGATGAGATTTTCCGCATACTGGATATGCACGGTCAGACATTTGGTGATTTATTCCGTCGCTGTGAGCGTTGGTTTTATGGCAGTTTCCACTTCACAAGGCTGGATATTGCCATTGATGACAGAAATGAAGTGCCATATTTTACACCAGAGCAGTTAAAGCGGAAATGCGAAAAAGAAGAATATATCGCAAACAGCAACACCCACCATTTTGCTGAAAGTAAATATGAGGAATTTGACACCGCAAAGACGGTCTATATCGGAGCTGGCAAGTCTGCCCTGTCCTACCGTTTTTATGATAAAGATAAAGAAGTCAGCATGAAGAATAATAAGCCTTATGATGAAATCGGGAGCTGGAAACGGACAGAAATGCAGTTACGTGATAAAAAGGCTCATTCATTTGCCATGTTGTTCAAAGACAATCCGCTGGACTTGGGAAAGCTGGCATTTAACCTGCTGGCTGGAAACTTGCGTTTTGTCGTGCCAGAAGCAATAAAAGCCGTTGGAAAACGTGCCAGTTCTGGAAACGGTTTTTAGGAGCAGTTGAAACTTTGAAACTTCATACAGTAACGCCGGATAATACCCTTGTAGAAACACAGAAGTGGCTGAAAGAGGGTGGCGTATTATCGGCTGTCAAGGCGTTCTATTTCCTTGAACAGCATGAAGCATTAGGCGACTTGGAACGTGTGGACGATATGCTGGCAAAAGTCAGATACAGCCCAACATTCAGTTGTAAGCTGACAGGTCATTTACAGAAATTACACAGGGAAGAACTGATACCATATGTACAGTATGATACTAAGAAGAGATAGGAGGTGCGTGTATCAGATATATGAGTGAGATTGATATTCCTGTATGGGAACGCTATACCCTTACCATTGAAGAAGCGTCCCGTTATTTCCGCATTGGAGAAAACAAACTGCGCAGACTGGCAGAAGAAAGTAAAAATGCAAACTGGCTGATTATGAATGGCAACCGTATTCAGATTAAGCGGAAACAGTTTGAAAAAATCATAGATGAATTAGACGCAATTTAGTGAAATTGAGCCTTGTATATGCTATCATAGTTTTAGTCGTATCAAGGCTCTTTCCATAAAGGAAAGGAGCAACCACATGACAGAAAAAAGACGGGATAACAAAGGTCGTATTCTGAGAACAGGAGAGAGCCAGAGAACAGACGGGAGATACTTATATAAATACGTTGACGATACTGGTACGCCACAGTGCGTTTATGCATGGAAACTTGTACCTACGGATAAGACACCAGCCGAAAGCGTGATAAACCCTCATTGAGGGAACTGGAAAAAGAGATACAAAAAGACCTTGCAGACGGTATCGACAGCATAGGCAAGAAAATGACGCTCTGCCAGGTATATGCTAAGCAGAATGCCAGCAGAAGCAATGTAAAGAAAACTACCGCTGTACAGCGTGAACAGCTCATGGAGATACTAAAACGTGATAAGCTGGGGAACAGGAGCATTGACAGCATAAAGCCCTCTGACGCTAAAGAATGGGCTGTCAGAATGAAAGAGAATGGCTATTCCTATCAGACGATTAACAATTATAAGCGTTCCTTAAAGGCTTCCTTTTACATAGCAATAGAGGACGATTATGTCAGAAAGAACCCATTCAATTATGCCTTGAATACAGTGATTGAGGACGACAGAAAGCCCAGAGAAGCACTTACAGAGGAACAGGAAGAAAAGCTGTTATCCTTTGTAGAACATGATAAGACATACCAGAAGCATTATGACGCAATCCTGCTATTGCTGAAAACAGGGCTTCGTATTTCAGAATTTTGCGGGCTGACTGTCAAGGACTTGGATTTTGAGAACCGTATCATCAATGTAGACCACCAGTTATTAAAGAACAAGGAAGTTGGTTACTACATTGAAACACCGAAAACAAAAAGCGGTATCCGTCAAGTTCCTATGAGTGATGAAGCGTGTATGATATTTCAAAGAGTGTTGAAGAACCGCAGAAAACTAGAACCCATCATCATTGACGGTTACAGCGACTTTGTATTCCTTAATCAGCAAGGCTATCCCATGACGGGTGCAAACTATACAACTACGTTTGGAAATCTCATCAAGAAGTATAACAAGCACCATGAGGGCTATTTACCAAATGTTACACCGCATATCTTACGCCATACGTTCTGTACACGTTTAGCAAACAAGAATATGAACCCAAAGAGCTTGCAATACATCATGGGGCATTCAAACATCAATATCACGCTGAACCTATACGCTCATGCTTCGATTGATGGTGTGAAAACGGAATTGTTACGTTTGATAGCGTAAAGAATTTACCACTTTTCAAAGCCAAAACATGAAGATATATAAGAAGAAACGTGAAGTATCTACCGATAGTAAAAATGCCCGAATAGACGATAAAATAAGGCTATACGGACATTTAAGAAGATTTAAAAAGATAATCAAAAATTTAATTTAAGTTTTAATAAATAAAAAAACGTATTTCTTTAGCAAGTGTCGCAATTTTCTACACTTCTAACGATGAAATACGTTTTTTAATATGTAAAGATCTAACTGATATCAAAAAACAGCAGCCTAGGATATAGAGAATATATCCCATTTTATTTCATGTGAATTTGTTTCGTCATATCCTCATCAAAATCTAAACCTTCAAATTGTAAACGATAATAATTCGCGTAAATGCCATTTAACGCGATTAACTCATTATGCGTTCCTCGTTCTTCCTGTCCATTTTCAGAAATGACGATGATTTCATCAGCATTACGGATGGTTGATAGACGATGAGCAATCGTAATGGTTGTACGATTCTTTGCCAGCTCTTCCAGACTTTTTTGAATATGACGTTCACTTTCATTATCCAAAGCACTGGTTGCTTCATCTAATATTAAGATCTTAGGGTCTTTTAGAAAGACTCTGGCAATGGAGATACGTTGTTTCTGACCACCGGATAACCGTGTGCCACGCTCTCCTACAAAGGTATCATATCCATCTGGAAGAGAAACGATAAATTCATGGATATTTGCTTTTTTAGCAGCGGCAATGATTTCCTCATCACTTGCTCCAGGTTTTCCATAAGCGATGTTTTCTTTAATAGAGCCGGTAAACAGATAAACATCCTGTTGCACGATACCAATCGCTTTGCGCAAACTTTCCAAGGTCAGTGAACGAATATCTTTCCCATCTACCTTAATAGAGCCATGTGTAACATCATAAAAGCGAGGCAACAAGGAACAAATGGTTGTCTTTCCACCGCCGCTTGGTCCAACAAGGGCAATGGATTTACCGGCATCAATATGAATGTGAATGTGATCCAATACTTTCTCTTCATCATTGTAAGAGAAGCAAACATCTTCATAATCAATGACACCATGAACTTCTTTCAACTCTTTTGCATCTGGTGCATCTACGATGTCTGGTTTTGTTTCTACTACTTCAAGGAAACGTTTAAAACCAGAGAATCCTTTTTGGAACATTTCCGTGAACTCTACCAACACTTCAATCGGTGCAACAAAGATATTTACATACAGTGCATACGTTGCTAAGGCAACTGGTTCTAAATTTCCCATGGCAATGAAATAACCACCAGCGACTAAAATCGTCAAATACAACAAACCCTGAAAGAAATTATTACCGGCATGGAATAAGCCCATACGATAATAATTGTTTTCCTTTGACTGTAAGAACATTTGATTGCTGTGGGCAAATTTATCACGTTCAATGTCTTCATTCGCAAAGGACTTCACGACACGAATACCTGCTAAGCTATCCTGCAAACTGGCATTTACACCAGCAATCTTACGGCGGTTATCCATGAAGGTTGCCTGCATCTTGCGATTTTGAAATAAACTGAATATCAACATTAATATGGTTACACCGATCAGAATTAAGGTCAAACCGACATGAATATACATCAATAGAATAAAAGAACCAAAGATTTTTAATAAAGAAATGAAGACATTTTCCGGGCCATGATGGGCTAATTCGCTGATATCAAATAAATCCGAAACCAGTTTGCTCATCATTTCTCCGGTATTATTTTTATCATAATAGGAAAAAGATAAACGTTCAAACTGATCAAACAGATCCTGACGCATATCACTTTCCATGCGGGCACCCATAATATGACCTTGTGCTGTTACATAGTAGCGACATAAGGCACGAAGGATATACATGATCAATAATCCAACACCTAACCAAACCAGACTATCTAAAATAGCTTCCTTTGTCTGTAAATAAAATGTGTTATTTAAGTAATTTAAAATCTGGGGGAATGCCAGATCAATAACACTAATGACTAAGGCACATATCATATCTAATAAGAATACGGTACGATATGGTTTATAATAATTCATAAATTTCTTCATAATATGCATATGTATCACTCCCTCTTTGACATACCGCTTTATTATAAAGCAATTTTTAAGTTTCCTCCACTCTTTCAACCGAAAAAATATTGAAAAAATAAAGGAAGGCTACCTATTTTTCGTGAATTACGTTATAATATGAACGGTGTAATGAAAAGAAGAGGTAAGAAATATGAGTATAATATCTTATGTAGTAATTATCTTATTGTTTGCGGCTGCAATAGCCTTTATGATTTATAAACAAAACTCTGTCGGTCGTTTAAATATAGCTATTCAGGGGAAGGATTATGCAAAGGTTATTGAGCTTTGTGAAAAAGATGCTTATCAGAAAGCGGTTGGCAAATTTAATTGTGAATTGTATCGCTTAAAAGCTATTTATCGTAGCCGTCCTGAAGCAGAACGTCAAAAAGCATTGGAAGAGGCCTTGGCGAAGGATTATACAATGGAAAATAAAGAAGAAATCTTAGATTTATATTTCCATATTTATTTACAGAATCAGAATCGTGCATATTGTGATAAATTGATGGAGATCATTGACACAATTGATGATGAAACTTTTAAAATGTATCAGCGTTGGTCTTATGAAGTTGTCTTTAATAAACGAACAGATTTAATTAAAGAAATGGATGATGCCATTGAAGATAAACGTATGAAGGGCTTTGGCTTGGGCGTCAGTGCTTATATGATTGGCTTATCTTATTACTATTTAGAAAACTGGGAAAGTTCTCGTTCCTATTTCTATTCCAGCATCAGCTGTTTTCATCCAGGCAACATGTATGTAGAGCTAGCGAAAAAATATGTAAATGAGCTAAATGAAAAATTAGGTTCTGACATCACGATTTAGTAAAAAAACCTTGTGAAATTCTCAAGGTTTTTTAAAAAAGAGGGAAAACTATGGAATATGTATATGAATATCAGTTTGAAAAGGACAGAGTTCATGATTACAGTGATGAATTTTTTGAAATCCTGCAAAAACGTAATCACATATTAAAAACGAAAAAAGCAGTGGTACATAAATTTCATTATTTTTATTATGCACTTGCAGCTGTTTTTTTATCCATGTTAAGTATTCTATTTGGGGCAGAAACAGATTCTGATTTTTATAAGGTGATTTTCACCCTGTCTATATATTTGGCTTTATTTTGGAGCATCATCGGTTGTTACTTATTTATATGCAAACTGCGATTTCGCAAACGTTATTGCGGGCTTCGTGAACAAAATGGAGTGGTAACACTAAGCGAGGATACGATCAGTGATGAATACCAAGATGTCATGATGAGCTATAAACAAGAAGTGATCAAAAAAGTTGTCATCGGACGTGAAATTATGGTCTTTTTTGTGGATAAGCATAAGCCTTTTATCATGGTACCAAGAGTTGATTTTAAAGAGGAAACCTTTTTAAAATTAGTAAAGGAAATATTTCATGATCGCATCGTATATTGGAAACGTATATCTTAAATTCGTGCGATAAACAAGCTATGTGATGCTGTAGTAATGACTGTGACAAACCGCAGTCTTTTTTTATTGTGCAGCAAAAATCATTTATGTACATGACAGCTTGTTCTTTTTGTATCCTTGTCAAAGGGCAGAGTTCAACAAATGGTTTTATTTCAGAATTATAAAAGCTTTTGTAGTGTGCGCCAGATAAGATGAATAAGCCAAGCACCTAAGAGGATGCAGAAAAGATAAATAAGATTACGCATAGAAATACCAAAAATTGGTGTTAACAAGTCAAAGAAAGGTTGCGTGCTTTCATAATAAGGGCTGATATAAAACATATTAAGCTCTCCCAGTGTATGAAAAGCAATATTTAAAAAGGTTGCTATGCCGGCAAACATAAAGAATAAAGGCAAAGTTTGTAAGAAACCTTTTGTGGTTGTATCGCCTTGTTTATGAAAGCCAATCCATAAACTCAAGAATAGTAATAAGAAATGCCATAAAAAGGCATGTGCCGTTAGCATCACGTAACGATGCATCAAATCATCCGGAAAAAGAAGGGCCATGATAGCTCCTAGTAAACTAAAGTCCATGAGAAAGGTTTCTAATGGTATCCGCCATTGATCTTTTAAGAAAGGAAATAAGATTCCGATATACATAGGTAAGGAGCATAACTGAAAAGGAAAGATCCACCAATCATATTGTTGGGCATCAAGCAGATAAAAGTGAAACAGCTGTTTATAAAGTTCTAGTATGAGCAATACAAGACTGATTCCAAAGATGCCATAAACATACTGTTTTTTAGTAACATGACGTAAACGATAAGCAATTCCTATGCACACACTAATTCCCACGAGTAACATCAACACATGAAAAAGACCGAAAGGTTTAGGCTTTTCCATTTCCCAGGCAGTATAGCGTAAAAATTGTTGCATATGCTCACCTCATTTCAAAAGGCTTCTTTATCTTTATTATACAGCGTATTCAACTTACCAAACAAAAACTTCTCCGACAAGCAGAGAAGTTATACGATTATCGATCAAAGCGTTTACGACGAATGGTGGATTGAATGAATAATTCTTTTAATCCTTCAACATCATCCTGTTCCAACTTTGTCTTTAAATGATTGATTTCCTTCACGAAGTCATCGATTTCGCGAATTAAATTATCTTTATTTAAGAAAAACAATTCACTCCATAGATTTTCATTGATCTTGGCAATTCTTGTTAAATCACGGAAACTATCTCCGGTATATTCCACCAAATGTGTATTATCGTTAGTATTCATTAGCGATACGGCAATCACATGCGTCAATTGTGAAACAAAGCCGACCATTTCATCATGTTCTTCCGGTGTTAATACGGAAATATTCGTAAAGCCTAAAATACTGGCAAATTCTTTTAAGGTAGCTATGGCTGTCTCGGTGTTTTTAGCAGTTGGAGTGATAATGAAATTAGCAATATGGAAAATAGCATCATCCGCATATTTCACACCGCTGACTTCTTTCCCTGCCATTGGATGAGAGGCGCAAAATTCTAGATCCTCACGTAAAATACTTTGGATACGTTCTACAATATTGCGTTTTACACCACTTACATCTGTCAGAAAAGCATGGGGCTTCATGTATTTTTGATACGTTGCATACCACTCCACCGTCATGTTGGGATACAATCCGGAAATGATGAAATCAGCGTTTTGAATCAGTTCAATAGCAAAAGTACTTCCTTCATCAATGATGTCATGTTCCTTGGCATAATCAATGCTTAACTGGTTAATGTCAATGGCATCCACATGAAATCCATTGCGTTTTAATCCCATGGCATAGCTGCCACCAATCAAACCAAGTCCAACAATTAAAAAACGGGTATCTTTTTTTATCATAAGCTTTCCACCTTTTCTTGCACCTTCGCAAAATCATCAAAGAAGGTAGGATAGCTCTTGGTAATCGCCTGTGCATCCTCTATGGTTGTACAGGAATTACTGCAAGCTGTGGCAACACTTAAGGCCATCACAATGCGATGATCATTATGTCCATGCAATGTCTGTTTGCATGTATAGTCTTGCCCGCCTTGAATGAAGATTTCATCTTCTGTAGAGGTTATGGTAACGCCAAACTTGCGCAGTTCTTCTTCCATTGCCGCAATGCGATCACTTTCTTTAATGCGCAATCTGCCGGCATTGTAAATATGCGTATTTCCCAGGGAATACATGCCAAGCACACAAAGAATAGGTCCTAGATCCGGACAGTTTGCTAAATCAATGGAGGTGCCCTTTAATTCACTTTTATAAAAGGTATAGCCATGGGGTACTTCTTCTATACGTGCCCCAAAGCTTTTTAAGATTTCCAAAATCGCTTTATCACCCTGTCTTGATGCATGAGAAACACCGGTCACGGTAATCTTTCCATGAATCGCAGCATATACCGCAAAGAAAGCCAATTGTGAATAATCACCTTCAATCTCATAATTGTTTGCTTGATAGGTTTGTCCACCCGGAATAGCAAGTGTCATTTCATCTTTAAAATAAGCATGGACACCGAAATGTTCCAGCATTTGTAAGGTCAGTTCCACATAAGAACGTGATTCAAAGGGAGGAAGAATATGAATTGTAGAGTCCTTTTCCAACAGTGGTAGGGTGAACAATAAACCACTGATGAATTGTGAACTGACATCACCTTTGATCTGATATTCTCCATAAGGTAGTGCCTCCTGAATGTGGATACCATGGGCATCTTGCTGAAAGGCTAATCCTTTTTCATGAAAGATGTCTTCATATACTTTTTGCGGTCTTTGTAATAATCGTCCGCTGCCGGTAAAGGTGATTGGTTTTTCACAAAGAGAGAAAATAGGAATAAAGAAACGTAAGGTAGAACCGGATTCATTGCAAAAAATTTCCTTGTCTTTTAAACCTTGAAAGTTTGCTATACCATCAATAGTGACAGTATCTTCCGCTATTTCAATATGTGCGCCAAGCTGTTTCATTCCTTCTATCGTTGCACGTATATCTTTGGAATAGGCAACATTGGATATGACACTTCTTCCCTTCGCAAGAGAAGCACAGATAATTGCACGATGTGCCATGGATTTGCTTGGGGGAATATGCACATGACCTTTACCTAAAGAGGTAGCTATGGTAACTTTCATTACATATCCCTCCCAATGACATTCGCAATCGCTTTCCCTTTTTGAATCAACTGCTTAAAGTTTTCCGGTTTCAAGGATTGTGCACCATCGCTCCATGCACATTCCGGATGATCATGGACTTCAATGATTAGACCATCTGCACCTGCCGCAATCGCAGCTAAAGATGCGGCTTCCACCAGTTCCCAATCACCGGTCGCATGACTTGGATCAATGATGATAGGCAAATGGGTCTTCTTCTTGATGATTGGAATGACACTAAGATCTAAGGTATTTCGGGTGTATGGCTCAAAGGTACGAATGCCTCGTTCACAAAGAATGACATTTGGATTTCCTTCAGAAAGAATATATTCTGCACTCATGATCCATTCTTCTATCGTATTGGCCAAACCACGTTTTAGCAAGATTGGTTTTTGTGTCTTTCCTACCGCTTTTAACAAATCAAAGTTTTGCATATTACGGGCCCCAATCTGAATGATATCGACATGTTCCACAAATTCATCAAGTTTATCAGCACTCATCAATTCTGTGACAATTGGTAAGCCACTTTGTTTTCTTGCTTGTGCTAAAGCAAGGATACCTTCTGTTCCCATGCCCTGAAAAGCATACGGAGAGGTTCTCGGTTTATAAGCGCCACCTCTTAACATACAGCCACCGGCATCCTTTACTTCTTGGGCCAGATGCATGATCATCTCTTTTCCTTCTACACTGCAAGGACCGCCAATAACAACTAGTTTTTCGTTACCGCCAATGCGGATACCATTGACTTCGACAATCGTATCTTCTGGATGAAACATACGACTTGCTTTTTTATATGGGGATGATACACGCACAACACTTTCCACATGAGGGTTTGCCTCAATGCGCTTAGGATCAATTTGACTGGTATCGCCTACGACTCCAAAGACATTGAAATTCTCACCAATGCTCTCATGTATTTGTAAGCCGCGCTCCTTTAATTGCTTCATAACATGTTCAATATCACTTGTTGTTGCATCTTTCTTCATCGTAATAATCATATGAGAAACCTCCTTTATTTCTAATCTTATCTTGGTGGACGTATCCACATCGTTAATTTTATTTCTGCATTTCCATAGTTGCACTACGCTCCATGAGCATATCTAAGATACCGATAGCCAAAACCGCATCGACTACGATTCTTGCGCGATGGATGATGGCAGGATCATGTCTACCCTGAATCGTTAGTTTCACGGCTTCAAGCGTTTCCTTATCAATCGTATCCTGTTCCTTATAAATAGATGGCGTTGGTTTAATAACTGTTTTGATCAGTACCGGCATACCATTACTGATACCTCCGTTAATACCACCGTTATGATTGGTCCTGGTTTTTACTTTGCCATCATAAATAATGGCATCATTGACTTCACTTCCATAACGATCACAAAAGGCAAAACCCAAACCAAATTCGACACCTTTTACAGCCGGTACACTGAATAATAAATGGCTTAAACGACTTTCCATGGAATCAAAGAAAGGTTCTCCGATACCAGCCGGTAAATGTAAAATTGCACTTTCTAAGATACCACCTACACTATCTCCTTGCATCGCTGCTTCTTCTATTTGTGTACGCATCGCTTGCGCTGCTGTTTCATCTAATACCGCAAGATCGCTGGTATTCATTTGTCGAAGCTGTTGTTCAAGGAGTTCTTCCTCTTGAGCAAATGGCTGATCTTTGATGGTATGACACTGGGTAATATGAGAACCAATCAAAATGCCTTTTTGTTGTAACACCTGCATGGCAATTGCACCTGCCGCCACAAGGGGTGCCGTAATGCGTCCGCTGAAATGGCCGCCGCCGCGATAATCTTGATAACCACTATACTTTACATCAGCGGTATAATCGGCATGTGAGGGACGCAAGCGATTCTTGGTTTTGGTATAATCACCACTACGCGTATTGGTGTTTTCTATCAGAATGGTTAACGGTGTCCCGGTAGTATAGCCTTCAAAATATCCACTGACGATATGCAACGCATCACTTTCTTTACGCTGTGTGCTGATACGTCCTTTCGCCTTACGTTTATCCATCATGGCATTGATGAAATCCATGTCCAGATGAATACCGGCAGCTAAACCGTCAATGACGACACCGATTGCCTCTCCATGACTTTCTCCAAAGATCGTAACACTGAATTGATTTCCAAATGTATTCTTCATAACCTTATCCTTTCAAAATGTGACGAACATCACTTAACTTCCATTCTTTTAATTCTGCTTTACCAATCGTATTGACCTTAACAACGGTGACATGATCGCCGCTTGCTTTCTTATCTTTGCATAATATTTCAAACACTTCATCACTATCATAAGGTACATCACTTTGTAAATGCATCCGTTTATAAATAGGTAAGACACGTTTTTGAACATCTTCACTCATAAAATACAACATGCCCATGGCAACACATTCTCCATGCAAATATTGTGAAAGGTGATAATAGCTTTCAATAGCATGTCCGATGGTATGACCAAAGTTTAAGATCTTGCGTAAGCCCAACTCTTTTTCATCAGCTTCCACAACTGCTTTTTTCACGCATAGCGCATGATAGATGATTTCTTCTAAATGAGCAGGAATATCTTCTTCCTCAAAAAGGGCAAATAGTTTTTCATCATAGATCAATCCGGCTTTCAATGCTTCTACTAAACCATTATAGAAATGCCGTTTTGGCAGTGTTAATAAAGTGTCTGTATCAATGAAGACAGCTTTAGGCTGATAAAAGGCCCCAACGATGTTTTTCACATCATCCAAATTGATGGCAACCTTACCACCGATACTACTGTCGATTTGTGAGAGCGTAGTGGTCGGTATCTGAATAAAGTCAATACCACGCATATAGCTGGCTGCCACAAAACCGGATAAATCTCCTACAACCCCGCCACCTAACGCAATGACACAATCCTTACGTGAGAAATTATGTTCCAGCAAATCCTCACAGAGTTGTTGAAAGACCTTCATGCTCTTACTGGATTCACCAGCTTCGACAACATGTACATAGCCTTCCTTACATTGTTCCTTAACGGTTTGTGCATAGGAATTTGGTACACCGGTATCGGTAATGATCATAACCTTGCGATTCAGTTGAATATGATCGTTTAAGCGATATAAGATGCCTTTTTCCATATAAATATCGTATCCATTTTCTTTTAGATCTACATGTAGTTTCATAACGATTCCTCCCTGATAAAGAAAAAAAGCATCAGTGAATTGCAGATGCTTTTTTTATCCGTTATAAAGAAGTGAAAAAGAACCATGTTTGGCTTTATAACGAAGATTAAAGATAATAATAAAATCCTTTGTTATGCATGGCTATCACTCCAATTTCCTATATCATAATATAATCAAGAAAGAATTTCAAGCAAATCCATACATAAAATGAAAGAAATTTCAAATTCTTGTAAACGCAATGAAAACAATCGCATCTTACCATGGCTTCACTATGCCATTCTTACGCATGATTGATTTCTTTCATTTGCATAATTGGTAATTAGATGGTTTCTGATGCAGGACCTTAGATGGCTATTCATATAAAAGGATATGATATAGTATCTGAATCGAGGGTCAACGCTTCATTTCCTTTACATTTCTTTTCTGAAACTATATTCATTCATATCAAAGTATTGTATAATAAAAAAGAATGAAAAAGAGGTGAGGATATGACGAAGTTGGATGATGCCCGCAAGGACATTAATGAGATAGATGCGCAAATGGCAGAGCTGTTTGAAAAACGCATGCAGGCTGTAGAAAAGGTCATAGCTTATAAACAGGAACAAGGGCTTCCGGTATTAGATCGCAGCCGTGAGAACTTTGTCATTGCACATAATCTGCAATATATCAAAGAAGAAAAATATCAAGACAGCTATAAAGAGTTTTTGCAGGATATCATGGCAATCTCACGTAAATATCAGAAAATGATTCTGAATCAGGATGTTGTCGGTTATCAAGGCGTGGAGGGTGCTTTTTCACATATCGCCTGCACACATGTCTTTCCGGAACATAAAAAACAACGGTATGCATCTTTTGAAGATGTGTTTAAAGCCGTTGTGGATGGAGAAATCCGTTATGGTATCGTACCGTTTGAAAACAGCTATACCGGAGAAGTAGGAGAGGTATTAGATTTATTAATCAAGTATCCTGTTTATGTCTGTAAGGATTATGACTTAAAGATCTCACAGAATTTACTAGGAATCCCGGGAGCAAAACTGGAAGATATCCGTCAGGTATATTCAAAAGATCAGGCAATCTATCAATCGAAACAATTTTTAGAAGGCAGAGGATATGAATTGATACCGTATCCGAATACGGCATTAGCGGCAGAATATATTGCTAAACAAAATGATAAAAAGAAAGCTGCCATAGCCGCAAAAGAAAATGCAGAACGGTATGGCTTAGCCGTGTTAGCAGAGGATATCAATACCAGTGCCCAAAATACGACACGCTTTATCATCATTGGCAGAGATTTACAACCAAGTGGAAATATCTTTTCCTTAGCTGTCATTATAC
The DNA here is from genome assembly GCF_982403165.1 of Longicatena sp. NCBI lineage: Bacteria > Bacillati > Bacillota > Erysipelotrichia > Erysipelotrichales > Erysipelotrichaceae > Longicatena > Longicatena sp. The sequence goes on along the minus strand of NZ_CEVYEL010000005.1, from coordinate 64,677 downwards.
CGCATAAAGCAGGAGCATTAGTCAGTGCCATGAATATCATTGCACGTCATGGTTTTAATATGCAAAGCATCATCTCGCGCTCCATAAAAGACAGACCATGGGAATATTATTTCTATGTTGAAATTGATGGTAATATCCAAAAGGAACAGGAACAGTTGTTGGTACAGGAGTTAAAAGATGTTTGTGAAGAAGTGCGCATCTTAGGTGCATATACAAAAGAAAGCAGGGATGAAAAATGAGTTTTGTGAAAGAAAAAGTGAATACGACACCAATTGAAGATACCGTTTTTGCGATCGTGAAAAAAGCGAAGGAAGCAAAAGCAGCAGTTGGTGCAGAGAAGATCGTTGATGCGACCATTGGTTCTTTGTACAATGAAGAGGGAACAATCGTAGCCTTTGAAAGTGTGTTTACACCTTATGATCATATAGCCAAGGAAACAAAGGCAGCCTATGCCGGAAGTTTTGTCGGTAATGACAGCTATCGTCAGCAGGTGTATGATTGGATCGTTAAACCAAGTGGTTCCACCTTAGCACACAGTGTGATTGCCACACCGGGAGGCACCGGTGCTGTGGCGATCACTTTATCAGAAATTTTGGATGAAGGGGAAACTGTTATCTTACCGGAAATTGCCTGGGGCAGCTATAAGCTGATGGCAACGATGGATAATCTAAATGTCGCAACTTATGCATTGTTTGAAGAAGATCATTTCAATTTAACATCTTTAAAACAAGTATGTCGTCAGGTGATGGAAAAACAGCAGAAACTGTTAATTGTCATCAATGACCCTTGCCATAATCCTACCGGTTATTCTTTAAGTAAGGAAGAGTGGCAGGAAGTTGTTGCTTTCTTAAATGCATGTGCCAAAGAAGTACCGGTCGTTTTATTAAACGATATTGCGTATATTGACTATGCGTATGATTTACCACATTCTCGTGACTATATTAAAACCTTTGATGAGTTTAGTGATAATGTATTTGCCATCATTGCGTTCAGCTGCAGTAAATCATTAACTTCTTATGGTTTGCGTTGCGGTGCTGCTATTTTGTTAGGTAAGAGTGAAGAAGCTGTCCGTGGCGTTGAAATTGTTTTTGAAAAAGCTGCCAGAGCAACTTGGTCAAATGTACCTAATGCCGCTATGGATAACTTTACGTTTGTGACAACCGAAAACTATGATGCTTTTATGAAAGAAAAAGATGGCTATGTGAAGCTATTGAAGCAACGCAGTGATATCTTTACTAGTGAAGCTGATGCCTGTGGCTTGGCATATTATCCTTACAAGGAAGGCTTCTTTGTAACGGTAGCAATTCCAGATAATAAAGTACGTGACAGTTATCATGAAAAGCTTATGGAACAGCATATCTATACCGTAAAGGTAAATAAAGGTATTCGTGTAGCTGTATGTAGTTTAAGTGTTGCGAAATGCAAGGGCTTAGCAAAACGAATGAAAGATATTTTAGATACAATTGAGTAAGGAAAGCGGAATGTCTGAATTGCTTCATTGATTTTGTGTGGATTTTCATTTGAGAAAAGAAACAAGTTTAAAAAGTTATAAGCCGATTAACATAACAAATCATTCTTACCAAATGATATTGATGCAGATGGTAAGGGTACCTTAAACCGTTATAAAAAGAAGAGCTTTTACTGGTACCAGAAAGTAATTAAAAGTAATGGGGAAGATTTAGATTAAAATAAAAAATATCTGTATGGATGTAAAAACCATGCAGATTTTTTTGTATAAGAAGCTTTACGAATAATGGATTTCTTTGTGTAGTTGAAGAATGATTCAATCATAACGTCAAACTATTTTTTATCAGCCAATGCCTTTGTATATTGAAACATTTTACTACCAGCATAGATAACAACAATGAACTCAGTAAGGGGCATCGTATACCAAAGAGCTTCAGGACTTAACAAAGGTAATAGATAAATAAGAATACCACTAATGATAAGTCCGCGCGCTACGGAAACAATGAAAGCGGCTTTTGGTTTTAATAAAGCTTGGAAGTAATAAGTTGAGAAGATATTGAATGGTAGTAATAAAAAGGACAATCCATAGGTACGAATAATTAAGGGAGCAATTTGTAAGATTTCTTTAGTGGGTGCCATAAACAATTTAACAAATAGGTTAGGGGCTAATGCAGACAGTGCAGTCCAAAAGATACTAAAGAATAAAACAGTAGCTAAGGCATAGTTTAGAACTTTCTTAATACGGAATCCGAGTTTTGCGCCATAATTGACGGAGATGATTGGTTGTGCTGCTTGTCCGATGCTATATGCACAACATTGCACAAAGGTGCTGATGTTTACGATGATACCATAAATGGATAAGGCATCTGTCCCAAGATAGTTCATAATCTGACGGTTGAATAAAATGGTCAAGATTCCCATGGCAATATCAATAAAGAAAGTTGAAAATCCCGTAATGGTAATTCTTTTGAGTTTATGCAGTATATGTTGTGGCATTTGAAACTTTAAGGTATTTGTCTTAGAAAAGAAATGTTTTAGCATAACGATACAGGAGATGATAGAACCAATCGCCGTTGCTAAACCGGCACCAAAGATACCCATATCAAACACAAAGACGAAGACATAATCACCAATCATATTAAAAATACCGCCGGCTAATACTCCTATTGTCGCAAGTGTAGGATCAGCATCATTACGTAAGAAAGCAGCTAATACTTGCGTAAACAGGAAACAAGGTAAGACAAATTTGATTGGTAATAAATAGGTTCTTGCTAGAGCTAACAAGGAACTTTTTGCGCCAAAAAACATAAGCAGTTGACGATCAAACAAGATGATAAGGATCCATGTGATTACCGCTAAGAAGACGGCTCCTATTACGGCTGCTGAAAAATAAGCATTCGCTTCTTGTGTTCTGCTTTTTCCATTCCCTTTGATAGTACTGAAAATAACCGAACCTCCAATTCCCATTAACAATCCTAAACTAAAAATAATGTTCCAAATCGGCGCAACTACAGCTAATGCTGCTGTACCTTCTGGTCCTTGATATTGTCCAACCATTGCCATATCGACAATCGAGTAAACAGATGTAATCAAAACACTCCCAAAGGCAGCTGCTAAATATTTAAAATAAAGTGTCTTTATATTTCCCTTTAAAAAATCCATAAAAATTCCTCCTAATCAAAAAAAGAGCTGAACAAGGTTACGGGTATCTCAATCCGTCGCCTTATCCAGCTCATCATTTCTCTTTGAATGACTCGCCCTCCGAGCAACCCTATTTTAACAGAGCTATACATAAAGTCAAGCCAGAAAATAACTTTTATACGTTTGCGGTAATAAGATGAAATGTTTATGATATAAGCGGTGGTAAATACTTCCTCATATTTTTTCGATAAGATTTACTTGCAAAAGTACTACATGCATGTTTTAATATAGATGCCTTTTTTATCAAGAGTTGGGGTAGAGAGTTAGCTCGATAATCCCACACCAACCTGTATGGGGTAAATCATATAAGGTGGTACAGCTAACAGCGATAAGAGAAGAAAGAATCGATACGTATGCCTTCTCTGACGCTTGAGAAGGCTTTTTATATGGAGGAATTGATATGAAAGATTATGTATTTACATCAGAAAGCATTACAGAAGGCCATCCGGATAAAATCTGTGATACGATTGCGGATGCTATCTTAGATGAAGCATTACGTCAGGATAAGAATAGCAAGATGGCAGTGGAGGCAACAATTAAAGATGAGTTTGTGTTGATTTATGGAGAAGCTGACACAAAAGCTAAGATTGATTTTGAAGGTATTGCGAAAAAGGTCATCAAAAACATTGGATATGAAGAAGAATATCAGGTAATGGTGAAAGTAAATAAGCAATCCAGTGAAATACACCAGGCAGTTGTCCAAGATGGTAGTATTGGTGCAGGGGATCAGGGAATCATGTTTGGCTATGCATGTGATGATACAGAAGAATATATGCCAGCGCCAATTGCTTATGCACATAAACTTGCAAAACAGTTAAGTGAAGTACGCCGTACACATCCGATTTTAAGACCTGATGGCAAGACACAAGTAAGTGTTGAATATGAAAATGATCAAATTAAACGTATTGATACTATCGTTGTATCGACCCAACATACACCGGATGTGAGTCAGCAGGAAATTGCCAATTTGATTATGAAAGAAGTCATCACGCCGGTAATTCCAGATGAATTATTAGATGAGGACACGCGCTATCTTATCAATCCAAGTGGCAGCTTTATTGTAGGCGGTTCTTTTGGTGATAGTGGTACGACAGGACGCAAGATTGTTGTTGATACTTATGGAGGTATGGGTAGAATCGGTGGCGGCTGTTTTTCCAGTAAAGATCCATCAAAGGTAGATCGCAGTGCTGCATATTATTGCCGCTATGTTGCTAAAAATATTGTGGCTCATCAGTTGGCAAGAAAATGTGAGATTCAGGTGGCATATGCTATCGGCAAGGTAAAACCAATATCTATTTTATTAGATACATTTGGTACAGGAACTATGAGTGATGAAGATTTATTAGATATTGTAAAGAAAAACTTTAATTTCGAAGTGAAAAACATTATTGAGGAATTAGACTTGTTAAAACCTATTTATCAAGCAACAGCCTGCTATGGACATTTTGGTAGAAATGAATTTCGTTGGGAAAAGGTTATAGATTTAAAATATTAATCACACTACTTTACTATAAAGCTCTTATGAAATCCTATAAGAGCTTTTTTATAACCAAAATAGTATGATAACGAAGGAACTACATTGCTATTCATAAATAAATCGGTTATAATTTTTATGTAAACGGTTACAGAAAAATGCTTATTGCACAAATAAGTGAAACTGAAAGGTGAGGAAAAAATGAAGGAGCGGATGAAACAATTAGGAGTATTGTTTTTGGTGTTTATGATGGCACTGACAATACTGCCATCACAAGGAACGATCAAAGCAGAAGAAACAAAAGAAAGCTTCACCGTGCATTATCATAAGAATGATGGAACAGATGAGATTATAGACAAAGAATATGCAAGCAAAGAAGAGGCCATCGAAGAAGGAAGTCTTTTTACATGGGAAGGAAGAACCTTTGTATCATGGAACTTGCAAGCGGATGGCAAAGGTAAACGTGTAGCGGAAAAGACGAAATTGAATGAAGTGATGAAAGACGAAACAACACTAGATGTTTATGCTATCTGGAAAGAGAAAGTCTTTAAGGTAAATTTCATGGATATAAATGGAGATAAGGAAACTATATACCATGAAGAAGAAACAAAAGATGGGAAGATAACACTACCGGTATATCGCAACAGCGAACATGAGAATGAAGTCTTTGCAGGCTGGAAGAATGAAAAAGATAGCAAGGTCTATGAGCCTGGGAAAGAGATAGAAATAAAAGAAGATAGCACTTTTGTTGCACAATTTATGAAAAAAGAAATTAAAGCAAAAGGAATAAAAGCTTTAGAAAATACAGAAATTACATACTATAGTGCAAATAATGAATGGTTGGAAAAAACTATAGAGGGAACAGATATAATTAATTATCCTGAAGAGTTTAGAGAATCTGGACTAGAAACAAGAAAATTTCTTTACTGGGCTGCAAGTATTGATGCATATATAGATGAAAGTGTACCTAGAATAAAACCAGGTGATAAATTATCTGATGTAGATTTTTCTGAATATATATGCATCACAGATGAAGGAGATGTATTGCTGTTTTTGTTCGCTATTTACGATAATGAAAACAAATTAGGTATATTATCTATTTACCAAAATGATAATAATGAAATAATAAAAGATTTTAAAGATCGCTATAACTATAGTTATAATGAAGATACAGAAGAATTGATTGTTGAAGATGTGGTCTTAAAAGAACCTGATTTGATAAGGAAAAATTTTTTATATTGGTTATATGAAAACTATGAAAACCAAGTGGCTATTGAATATCCTGCAGGATCAAAAATATCACTAAAAGTAAAAAAATTAAAAATAGATTTTCCGAGAACATTGGCAGCAGGCTGTTTTCCAGGTGTTTTAACGGGGATTTATGATGAAGAGGACAATTATGGCATTGATATTATCTATGAAAATCCAGAAGGTTTAAACGGTAAACCACCTGTCGATAAAAATATATATGGATTAGAAAAAGGTATGAAGCCAGTGGCAGCTATTGCTGGAGCAGGTACTTTAACATCAAGAAACAGTATTTTTTATGGATGGAAAACTTATAATGGAGATATTTGGAAAGAAAATGATTTAATCACTTTTGAAAAACTGCAAGAAGCTTTAAGTTATAATGGAGATAAAACAAAAGTTAATCTTAAACCTATTTTTATATATGTTCCAGCTACATTTGACTTATCATCCTTACCAAATAATATAGAGATTCGGCAACCAGAACTGATTGTGATATTCGATGAATTAAATAGTGATTATTCATTCTTACTGCCGGATATCTCGGATGAATTTAAAAATTCAGATTATGTGTTTGTTGGATGGAAAAATAAGCAATTAAATGAGGTGTATGCTCCTTTTACTGATGAAAATGATTATGGCGTTGGAGTGGTCTTAGAACCTATAGTAATGAAGAAGACAAAGTTTAAAATCGTATATGAATGTCTTGATTCAGTTACATGTCCTATTGATAATGCAGAATATGAATTAGGCGATGAAATTAAATTGAAAAATATGCCAACAAATGGTTTAGAATATGAGGGAAGTTATTTTATTGGGTGGTATCCGTTTTATGATCAATCTTTCAAACAAATTCCCGTTTTTGAATATATACATGCAATAACAAATGGTGAATTACAAGTGTTTTCAAGCTATTCTGATGAAAAAAATAGCATCTTTTGTGATCCAAATGGTAATGATATCGCACTAACTCCGGAATTAAAAGAAATTAATAGTCTCCCACTATTTTCTAGAGGTGATTATATAATTCCTATGGAAGATAAGGAATATTTAATAGGATGGTCTTTAACACCTAATAATGAAAATCCTGATGAATTTTTATCTTTTTGGACAGCTACTTCCGACGACATATATGAATTAATAAAAGGAAAAAATAATCCAGTTCGATTGTATGCACAATGGATAAGTGAAGAAGAATTAAAAAAAAGAAGTGATTTTATCAAAGTAACCTTTGAATTGGATCAAGGAAATGGGAACAAACTAGTGGATACTACTTATGCACCAAAGGGAATAGAATTTAATGCCTCATATTTTTTGTTCAATAATAAGTATTCTGTACTAAATCAGAAATTGACCTACGAGCAAAGCTATGTTAATGCTTATAATGAAATATATGTTAAAGATTTAGATGGTGAGAACAAAAAAAGCATTATATTACCAACAGATGTTTCAGAAGTAACATATGAAATAAAAATGATAAATCGAAAAATTCCCACATCCTATATGGCAAACAATCATGGCGTTTTAAAGAATGAAACAGGTAAAATTACTAAATACATAGAAGATAGTGGAGAAGATATATTTCTTCGCATACTTGATTTACCAATACCTGTCGCTGATGAGGGCTATGTATTTGCAGGATGGAAATTACGCCCTTATTTCAAGAATTGTTTTCCTAAAGTTCCCTCTAGAAGTGTTAATGCAAAAAATGAAGTAACGATTGCAGACTGGTATACATTAAAAAAAGAGATATGGTCTACAGAAGAATTATCAAAAACACCAATTTATGAGGGTAATCTTGTTGATTCTTTACTTCCACCATATGCGAGAAGTTTTTTGATATCTAAACTAAATGTAATTGCCGTCTTTGAACCAACCGGTAAAGTAGAATACTACTATGATGGGGTTAAAGATGATGAGGCGACAGAAACCTTAACTGACCTTCATACTGGGGATACAGTAACTGCTTATCCAGACAAATCAAAAGATGGTATGTATGAAGTAGATAAAACAGATGGACTTCCTATGATCGTAGATGATGACTACACCAAGAATGTCATCAAGGTTTATTATAAGAAAAAGAAAACGGCTGTAACTGTCCAATATTTCTATGATGGTATAGAAGATAAGGAAGCTGCTTATACCGTCAATGATCTTGCGATAGGTTCTCATTATGATACTTATAAAGATAAGAAGAAAGAACATTATTCTTTGGCAACCGTAACAATTCCTGAAAAACTTGTGGAAAATGCAGAAGAAAATGTCATCAAGGTATATTACACAAGAAATAAGACCATCGCTAAGATACAGTATTACTATGATGAAAAGTTGGATGATAGTCAGACAGAAATTCTAGCAGATCAAAAAGCAGGCGATACGATTACAACGTATCCGGATAAGATCAAAGAAAACTATAAACTTGATAAAGTAGAAGGGTTGCCACTTACATTAAAAGAGAATGCAGAAGAGAATGTTATTAAGGTATATTATGTACACAAGAAGACTTCTGTAACCGTAAAATATTTCTATGATGATGTGGAAGATGAAAGCCTAAGAGAAAGAATTGATGATTTGGAAGTAGGTTCTTATTTTGGTGGGTATAAGGATAAGAAGAAAGAACATTATTCCTTTGCGGCAGTACAGATCCCCGAAAAACTTGTAGAGGATGAGAAAGCAAATGTCATTCATGTATACTATACAAGAACAAAAACAATCGCGAAGGTACAATACTTTTATGATGGAAAGCTGGATGACAGTAAGACAGAGATCATCGCAGATTTAAAAGCAGGCGATGTCGTAGAAACCTATCCGGAAAAGAATAAAGAAGGGTATCACTTTGTGAAGAGCGAGCATTTACCACTAACGTTAAGTGCTATAGCGGCAGAAAATGTCATCAACATCTATTATGCAAAGGATGAAGAAGATAGCAAGACAACTTCGGTTACTGTGAAGTATTACTATGATGGAGTAGAAGATAAGAAAGCGTCCTATCGAGTAGACGAATTAGAAGTAGGTTCACAGTATAAAAACTATGTAGATAAAAAGAAGGAACACTATTCTTTAGCAGAAGTAAAGATACCAGAAAAACTAGTAGAAGATGCTAGTCAGAATGTGATTGAAGTATACTATACAAGAACAAAAACAATCGCAAAGGTACAATACTACTATGATGGCAAGCTGGATGAGAGCAAGACAGAGATCATTGCAGATTTAAAAGCAGGCGATGTCGTAGAAACCTATCCGGAAAAGAATAAAGAAGGGTATCACTTTGTGAAGAGCGAGCATTTACCACTAACGTTAAGTGCTATAGCGGCAGAAAATGTCATCAACATCTATTATGCAAAGGATGAAGAAGATAGCAAGACAACTTCGGTTACTGTGAAGTATTACTATGATGGAGTAGAAGATAAGAAAGCGTCCTATCGAGTAGACGAATTAGAAGTAGGTTCACAGTATAAAAACTATGTAGATAAAAAGAAGGAACACTATTCTTTAGCAGAAGTAAAGATACCAGAAAAACTAGTAGAAGATGCTAGTCAGAATGTGATTGAAGTATACTACACAAGAACAAAAACAATTGCAAAGGTACAATACTTCTATGATGGCAAGCTGGATGAGAGCAAGACAGAGAACATCGCAGATTTAAAAGCAGGCGATATCGTAGAAACCTATCCAGAGAAGAACAAGGAAGGGTACATATTTGAAAAGGTGGAGAATATACCATTGACCTTAGGTGAAGATGCAAGTAAAAATATCATCAAGGTATATTATGTAAAGAAAAAAGATACTGAACCAACCCCACCCAAAGAAGACCCACAAAAACCGGCGACGCCAAGCAAACCAACTACAGAAAAACCAAAACCAGAAGATGAAGTTCAGACAAGTGATACAAGTCAGCGAACATTATGGATCATGATGGTATTGCTAAGTGGTGGTGCTGTATTGGTATATGGTTTAAAACGTAGAAGAAAAGAAAAACAATAAGCAAAGAAAGGTGGATTCTTTATTGAAAAAGACCACCTTTTCTACAAGGATGACATTATCTATTCACAAGATAGGTAAAATACGATACACTTACACGGGAGGAATCCGTTATGAAAAAACATTTATTACTATTATCTGCATTGAAACCACATCATTTAAATAGAATACCTGCGTGTTATGAATATCGTTTAAAAACCCCTGACTCTGTTAATGAAGAGGATATACGTTGGGCTGAGGTGATTGCCGGGAAAGTGCCTTTAACGTATTTGCCAATCGCTGAAAATCTTCGCTTGTTACAATTGGAAACAGCCGGAAATGAACAATATTTAAATAAGCTTCCTTCGTCATGCAGCTTATGTAATGCCAGTGGCAGTTTTGGTTTAGCGATCAGCGAATATCTGATTTGTACTATATTAATGCTTATGCGTAATATACATCTCTATCAGCAACATCAAAAAAAGCATTTATGGCAAGTGGAAGAACCTATTTCTTCTATTTACGGTTCCAAGATTTTAGTAGTAGGTACAGGTGATCTTGGAAAAGAATTTGCCGGGAAAGTTAAGATGATGGGGGCACATACGATTGGCATTAATCGTCATTCAAAGCTTCCCCTAACGGCTTTTGATGAACTTTATGGTATAGAAGAAATAGAAACACTTTTACCTCATGCTGATGTTGTCGTATTGGCTTTACCAAGCACAGCAAAAACAAGACATATCTTTCAAAAGCAATATTATGCTAGAATGAAAGAAAACGCTATTTTGGTAAATGTGGGAAGAGGAGATGCCCTGTCGTTAGATGAGTTATTAGAAGCTCTTCATACATACCCTATCAAAGGAGCGGTATTAGATGTAATGGAACAGGAGCCGTTGCCGCAGCAACATCCTATCTGGAAAGAGACAAATGTCATTTTGACACCCCATATTTCAGGTACCTTTCAATTACCGGAATCTTTTGAGCGTTATGTAAATATTTTAATACAAAATCTTGAGGCTTATGCACAAGGAAAAGCACTTTGTAATCTTGTGAATATAAAAGAAGGCTATTAAGAAAAGGAGAAGATACTTCCATCTGAATTGTAAGATATAAAAAGTATTTCTATATTTATAATGATAGAATTGGAATGATAATAAAAATTTTATTAAAAAAGCCGTATAATATGATAAAATAACTACAGAAGGTGAAGAAAATGGAAACTGTGCGTTATGAAGCAAAAGATATCGAAACAATCGCTGATTTATTGAAAGAAGGAAAGGTGGTTGCCTTCCCTACGGATACGGTTTATGGTTTGGCTGTCATTTATGAAAATGAAGCGGCCTTAGAAGCTCTTAAAAAAAGTAAAGGAAGACCAGAAAATAAACCAATCCCTACCATGGTTTCAAATTTCCGACAAATGGAAGAAATCGCCTATATGAGTGAAGACGCAAGAAAACTTGCGGAGGAATTTATGCCGGGAGGCTTTACGATGATTCTTAAGAAGAAAGAACACCTTCCTGCATATTTGACAAATGGATTTGATACGGTAGGGATACGCATGCCGGATGATGACATCATACTACATCTGATTGATCTCTGTGAGAAACCATTGCTTGTGACTAGTGCTAATCTAAGTGGTGAAGAACCGCAAGAAACAGCAGAGGGGGTATTAAAACAGCTGGATGGACGAATTGATGCTATCGTAGTTGGCGAAAGTGGAGGCAGTAAGGCAAGTACTATCGTGGATATGAGTGCCGATGAATTACGCATTGTAAGAGAAGGACCTATCAGCGAAAAACGAATTCGCGAAGTCCTGCAAGACTAACACGACAGAAAGGAGAAGGATGAAATTATCATCCTATACATGAAATGAAAAAAGAAAGACCAATAAAGATTCATTTGCTGGGTGAGTTTTCGATTGAAAATAAAGAATTTCAATTTCCTAATAAAGTCAAAAAAAGCACACAATTGATTATCTTAATTGCTTATTTAATCATGTATCGTCATACTTCTTTAACGAAAGAGGCATTGATTGAAGTTTTATGGCCAAATGGCATCAGTGAAAATCCGGAAGGGGCCTTGCGAAATCTGATTTATCGTGCACGTAAGGAATTGGAGCCATTTTGCAGAGAGCGAAAACATTCTTGTATCTTATCAAAAGGTAATACGTATTCCTGGAACAATGCAATACCATGGGATATTGATATCGTCCGTCTTGAAAAAGCATGTGAGGATATTGAAAATATCAAAGATGCTTCAACGATGTGTGATAAATGTCAGCATTTACTGAATACATATGGAATGGCTTTTTTACATGACTTTGATGAAGAATGGATTTTAGTAAAACGCCGTTATTATAAAGATATGATTCAGCGTGCTTTATTACATGGATGCAAACTATGTGAACAGGAAAAAGATTATGATCGTGTATTGAAAATTTGTGAATATGCAGAATTTAAACATTTTATCTTCCCAGAATTAATGGAAGTTAAATTAAAGGCTTTTTATGAAGTAAAGCAATATTCGCAAGCTATTACGTATTATCATAAAATTGTGGAACTATATAGTAGTACATTTAATATTGAACTAACACCGAACATCACGAATATTCATCATGAATTATTAAAATTCCATAAAGATGAGCCAGAGAGTATTCAAGAATTGATAGGAGATTTAAATGAGGAAATATATCGCAATGGAGCCTTTTATTGTGATGCTGAAATTTTCCGTAATTTATATCAGGTGCATGTTCGTGCATCATCACGTGGAGTTGTCAGTTATATCGTCATGTTACAGTTAAAGATGGTGTCTAAGACGAATGAAGTAGCAGTGCGTAAAGCCAGCGCATTGTTAAAGGAAGTGTTGTATCATAACTTGCGCAGAAATGATGTATTCTGCCATTGTTCTGCGTTAACGTATGCCGCAGTATTACAAGTACCATCACTTGAAAACTGTATGGTGGCATTAAAGCGTGTCCAGGGCAAATTCAACAGTGAGAATACAGATGAAGGTGTTTGTTTGTGCTTTGATGCGAAAGAAATTGGATAAATTTCGCATAGGAAATAGGTTAGCTGAATAGGAAATATGGGAGGTTATCGTTATGAAAATTGCATTAGCTTGTGATCATGGAGCTTATGAGTATAAGGAACTCATTAAGAAAATGTTGTCTGAGGAAGGACATGAGATTGAAGACTTTGGCTGTCATAGTAAGGAATCCGTAGATTATCCTGATTATGCAGCACCTGCTGCACAGTCTGTAGCGAATGGTAAGAATGATCGAGGAATTGTAATATGCAGTACCGGTATTGGCGTAAGTATTACCGCAAACAAGATCAAAGGTATTCGCTGTGCGTTAGTATCTGATCCGGTGAGCGCACGCTTAACTAGAGAGCATAATGACACAAATGTATTAGCACTCGGTCAGCTGGTAACCGGAGAAGCTGTGATGAAGGAAATTGTTCATGTTTGGTTGAACACGGAATTCTCGCATGCAGAACGTCATCAGCGTCGTATTGATAAAGTGATGGCATTAGAAAAATAAAGTGAGAGCTGCTGATAAAGGCAGCTCTTTGCCTAGTGAAAGGAAACAAATATGACTTTATGGAATCCTTGGCATGGCTGTCATAAATACAGTGCCGGTTGTGCAAATTGTTATGTATATCGGATGGATGAGCGCTATGGAAGAGATAGTAGTGTTGTAAAAAAGACGAAAGATTTCGCTTTGCCTGTGAAAAAGAAAAAAGATGGTTCCTGGAAGATACAGGAAGGTGTTGTCTATACTTGCTTTAGCTCTGATTTCTTTGTGGAAGAGGCAGATGCATGGCGCAAGGAAGCATGGAGCTTCATGAAACAACGTTCAGATCTACATTTTTATATGATTACAAAACGTGTGGAAAGAATTTTGCCAAACTTGCCGGATGATTGGCAAAGCGGTTATGAGAATGTAACTATTTGTGCGACGATTGAAAATCAAATAGAGGCTGAACGCAGACTGCCCATCTACATGGAATTGCCTATTCGTCATAAAGAATTGATCTGTGAACCGCTGTTAGAGGACATAGATCTTACGTTATGGTTGGATGAGCGTATCGAGCAGGTAACTGCCGGAGGAGAAAGCGGCGATGAGGCAAGAATGTGCGATTATGCATGGATCTTACATCTAAGAGAACAATGTTTAAATAAAAAGATTCCTTTTTATTTCAAGCAGACCGGTGCACGCTTTGTGAAAGATGGAATCTGTTATCATATACCACGTAAACAGCAACTTACCCAAGCAAGAAAAGCAAACATCGATTATCTTGCTGTATATCCTAATTTTAAGAAATAACGTAGGAGAGGAAAATGAAGAATTTAAACACACGATTTTTACGGTTTACCAAACTTTTAGAATTCAGCGTAGCCTTATGTTTGATGGTGGCAATCGTTATCGCGGCAGGAATGGCATTGTTGGATACAACCGCCTTAGTCATAGCAGGAGATTTTCAGTTAGAACACTTTTTAAGCGGTGTACTGACAATTGTTGTGGCAATTGAGTTTGTGAAGATGTTATTGTTGCATACGCCGGAATCGGTGATTGAAGTATTGCTTTATGCAGTAGCTCGTCAGATCATCATTTCGCATGAAAGTGCCATGGAAAATCTGATTGGTGTCTTAGCTGTTGCGATCATCTTTATTATCCGCAAATATTTTTCAAAAAGTTTTCAGAGCGCAGTAGGTGACGAATAAAGGATTTGTGATAAAATAAGAGAAAACGGAGGACACACTATGAACGATAAAAGAATTGCCGAAGCGATTGCAAAGGAAACAGAAAGACAGCTTTACAACATTGAATTGATTGCATCAGAGAATTATGTATCCGCGGATGTATTAGCCGCAGCAGGCAGTATCTTAACGAATAAATATGCAGAAGGTTACCCACATAAACGTTATTACGGCGGTTGTGTGAATGTAGATGAAGTGGAAGATATTGCCAGAGAACGGGCAAAAGAATTGTTCCATGCAGAACATGCGAATGTACAGCCACATAGTGGTTCACAGGCGAATATGGGTGTTTACATGGCACTGTTAGAACCAGGGGATACAGTTTTAGGTATGAACTTAACTGCCGGAGGACATTTAACACATGGACATCCGTTAAACTTCAGCGGTACATTATATAATTTTGTTGATTATGGGGTTACCAAAGATGGGGAAACCATTGATTATGAGGATGTTAGAGAAAAAGCCTTGCAATATAAGCCAAAATTGATTGTCGCAGGGGCAAGTGCTTATCCAAGAATCATTGATTTTCAGAAATTCAGAGAGATTGCTGATGAAGCAGGGGCTTACTTTATGGTGGATATGGCTCATATTGCCGGACTTGTGGCGGCTAATCTTCATCCTAGTCCAGTGCCTTATGCTGATTTTGTGACTACAACTACACATAAAACCTTACGTGGTCCGCGCGGTGGCATGATCTTATGTAAAGAAAAATATGCAGCACTATTGGATAAGAAAGTCTTCCCTGGTATGCAGGGTGGCCCATTGATGCATATTATAGCTGCTAAAGCAGTGTGCTTTTATGAAGCCTTACAACCATCTTTCCAAACATATGCACAACAAATTATTAAAAACTGTAAGATCATGAGTGATACTTTGCAGGCAGAAGGCTTTCGCATCGTAAGTGGTGGTACCGATAATCATCTGATCTTGGTGGATGTAAAATCTAGTATTGGCATGTCTGGGAAAGAGGCAGAAAAGCTCTTAGATGAAGCAGGCATCACTTGTAACAAAAACACAATTCCGTTTGAAACAGAAAAACCATTCGTGACAAGCGGCATCCGTTTAGGAAGTGCGGCGATGACTACCAGAGGATTTAAGGAAGAAGAATTTAAACAGGTAGCTTTATGGATTTCCCGCGTGTTAAAGCATGCGGATGATGAAACTGTACGCAAACAAGTATTAAAAGAGGTACGAGAATTGACCGTAAAGTACCCTTTACCTAATGAATAATAAGCAGATAGGATAAGGTTAAGGCTTTATCCTTTTTTCACGCAAATAAAGATAGTTCATTAAGATTGTTTGTATAAGCTACAATTTGAATTCATATTATAGGGCAAGCTTTTTTGCCAAGAATCCACTGAAATCCATGCAGCTTTTCAGAAAAAAAGAATGTAAATAAAACCATTCTCTTTATTACCCTTTTTAAAAAAGTAGTTGCTTCTCATTTATAATTTTATCACGTTGAAAGAACATGATGTTATAGATCGGAATATAAGTGATGTTATTTTTCTGTATGATCTCTCTTTCATTCGATAGTACATAAGCTTTTTTAATAGGATAATTGTTATTTTTTGTTAAGGTATTTAAAGCACTATGCACGGTATAGTCTTTTCCGGATTTTACTTCAAGAGGAATTACTGACAAACTTTCATAATCATCAATTAAATAGTCTACTTCACCTTTGCTTCTATTATCAAAATAATATAGTCGATAACCATGTGCTATTAGTTCACTCGCAACAACACTTTCATAGACTGCACCTAAATTTATGCTTTTTTCATCATCGAGAATAGCGCGAATGTTATTGCCATATAGGATAGCGGTTAATAGGCCAATATCATTCAAATAAAGTTATAATAGATTTTTTCCGCAAGATGCTATGAATGGAAAAACCGGATTAGCAATTGCCTGTCCAGGAAGTGCGATACCGGCACTGATCAAATAATCAAACTCATCTATATAATTTTGGAAGGTTTTTCCTCTTTTATTTTCAATGTTTTGTATGACGACACGTTTCTTTTTGTTTTCCATATTAGATGGTATTAAATCATAAATTCTGCTGATTTTAAGTTTGTTTTCTGTATCATACTTTGAAGCGTCACTTTTATAATACTCATATATTTCATTTTGAACTTCTCTAACTGCTTGAATATTTTTGGTTTCTAGATACGTGTTAATGACATCGGGGAGCCCTCCCACAAGTAGATATTTACGAAATAAATCCATCATTTTATCATGCATGGTCTCATCAAGTGTTTCAAGATGGTTAAATTTATTTTCTAATATAGATAATGTAAGATCATTCAATCCTAGGACACGTATAAATTCTTCAAAATCTAAAGGACACATTCTGATTTTACGTATGCTGCCCATAGGAATAGAGGAAGTGTTCGATAAGGTAACGTCTAATAGTGAACCACTGGCAATATAGGTGAATTTGTCATCTTGTGATAAAAATCTTAAAAGGGTTAGTAGATGGGGATATGCTTGTATTTCATCAATGAATATTAAGGTGTTCTCTTTCTCTTTCATTTGAGAACCAGCAAGCATGCTAACCTGAAGATAAAAATCTTCAACAGTTTTTACATTTTTAAATAATTGGTTTTGTAAACGATCTTCAATCATATTAATTTCAATGAAATTATCGTACATCTTTTTTCCAACATGGCGAATAATAAAGGTTTTTCCTACTTGACGTGCGCCATCAATTAAAAGTATTTTATTTGTTTTCAAAGAAAGGTGATTTCGATTACGGAAGCGATTTTTCGATATAGCATAAGTATACCTCCTTGCTTGTCAAGCTTGTTATAATACGAAAGCATTGACATTTCAATAGAAATTTATTGATAAAAATATGACATTTCAATAAAAAAATTCATCCATTTTTATGACATTTCAATAAATCGATTCCTTTCATTGTTTATGAAACAGTATCGAAAGCTTTATTTCCTCTTTGCAACAGGCAGTATGTATTCCTACACAGTATTATTGGGAAATAAAGTATTTACAGATTGAAACCGAAAGTATTTCATTTGCCGAGGCCATCTTGGTTTTACTGTTAACGCACCCAGAGCTCGTTCATTAACATAAGTATAATTCAAAAAATCGCAAAGAAAGAAGCTTGTAAGAGAACTGAAAAATAAGTCTTATATAGATGAATCATTCAGTTCTTGTTTTTGGTTAAGCGAATCTGTAACACATCTATTGTAAAGCAACATTTTTGTGCCAGAAAATTAAGCTTTTATCGTTAAAAACAGGACATCCATGGTATAATAAAAAAGACGCAGATAAGCTGAATTTTGACATAATGTCAAATTTGTCTGCTAATCAAATGACGCAGATATGGTAAAGTGTATACTGCGCAAAGAAAAGAATAGGAGAAGTAACATGTTGAAAGTTTTAGAACATCCCCTGATTACGCATAAGCTTACGCAGATGCGCAGGAAGGAATGCGGAACCAAAGACTTTCGGGCCAATCTTGATGAAATTGCCGGTTTGATGGCATATGAGATTTCCCGCGATTTGCCTTTGCGTACCGTAGACATTGAAACACCGGTTTCTCCCTACACGACCAAAGAGCTGGCAAAGGATATCGTATTAGTACCGATTCTGCGTGCTGGTCTGGGCATGGTGAATGGTATTGCCAATCTGATTCCAACCGTTAAGATTGCGCATATCGGTTTGTATCGCGATGAGGAAACATTAGAACCTCATACGTATTTTGAAAAATATCCTAAGAATGTGAAGGATGCGGTTGTGATGATCGTTGATCCAATGCTGGCAACCGGAGGAAGTGCTAATGCTGCCATTGATATGGTGAAGAAACAGGGCGCAAAAAATATTCGCCTGGTTTGTTTGGTAGGTGCACCGGAAGGTGTAAAAGCTGTGGAAGAAGCACATCCGGAAGTGGATATTTACTTAGCTGCATTAGATGAGAAGCTAAATGAACATGGCTATATCGTACCGGGTCTTGGTGATGCAGGAGATAGAATCTTCGGTACAAAGTAACATGAAGGACTATTATAAGGCCGTTCGCTTTATGATGACGATGCTGTTAAGCTGTCTGTTAGCCGTTTTGATTGGTATGTGGCTGGATGAAAAGCTTCATACAACACCAATCATTTTGTTGCTGTTGCTGGCATATGCAATCATTGCTAATTTTTATCTGCTGATGAAAGGAATGAGTGAGCATGATGGATGAAACTTCACAGATGGGAAAAGAAATCCGCCGTATTACGCTTGCTTTAGCACTTGTCAGCTGTGGTATCTCACTCATGCTTTTTCAAGGGCATTTCAAAGATATCAGTGCCGGTATTTTGATTGGTGCACTCACCGGTATCATCGGTTTCTCGATGATCACGCACATGAGCAACACCATTGAATTATATGGCAATCCCAAGGCAAAAGGTTACAGCAGCTATGTAAAACGCTATGCCATTTATACACTGATCTTTGCGTTAGCCGCATGGCGAGGCGTACATGTTTTGGCACTTTTGGCAGGAATGCTGCTTCATAAAGGGGCAATTCTTATATATGTATTTCTACACAGAAAGGAGGATTGATTCGTGGAATTTGTAATCCGGATAGGTGATATGACGATTCAGCTGCACCCATCCATTGTGAACTGGCTGATTCTGTGTGTGCTATTATCTGTCTTTTTCATTATTGCAGGTAATAAGATAAAGAAAGCAGATCCAACACAGGCACCGAAAGGCTTTGTGCTTGTATGTGAATGTGTCGCCAAACTGGGAACCGGTATTATATCCGATAACCTAAAGGCACGTACGAAGTTTTATCTGCCCTTCTTTGGAACACTGATCTTTATGATGGCTCCTAGTAACTTACTGGGGCTGATAGGATTACAGCCACCGACATCAAACTTAAGTGTTAATGTGACACTGGCTGTTATGATGTTCTTGCTGATTCAATTCGTCGGACTCAAGGAAAAAGGTGTGATTGGAAGATTTAAGGAGCTGTGTGATCCTATCTTCTTATTCTTACCGTTAAACATTCTTGGTGATCTGGCATTACCGGTTTCACTGTCACTGCGTTTGTTTGGTAACCTGTTGGCAGGTACCATTATTACCGGTCTTGTTTACACACTGATGGAATCGCTGATGCCGTTTGGTGTACTAGGTTTATCCTTTACGCCATTCCTGCATGCGTATTTCGATATTTTCTCAGGTCTGATTCAGACCTACATCTTCTTCACATTGGCAAGTTTCTTCTTGAGTGAATCGTATGTCGATGAAGAAGAATAAAAAAGCTGTTTGCAAATTAGTAATAGGAGGAAATGAAAATGGCTGAATTTAATGAATTTTTCGTACAAGGTATGGCACTGTTAGGTGCTGGTATTGCAATGATTGCTGGTCTTGGTCCTGGTATTGGTCAGGGTATTGCCGCTAGTAAAGGTGCTGAATCCGTAGGCCGCAATCCAGAAGCTGCCGGTAAGATTCGTTCTATCATGGTATTAGGTATCGCGATGGCCGAAACAACTGGTATCTATGCATTGATCATCGCATTGCTGTTGATTTTCCTGAAAGGTTAAGCGTAAGATCTTGCAAGGTCATGCGCATGCAGAAAGTAAGCAAGTTTTGCTATTAGGGAAAGAACCCTCTGCATGAAGAAAATATCTTTTACATAGGCATGACTTTTATATGAATTTTCGTAAGATTCACAACCATAAGGAGGTTTAGCAGATGAATATCGACATTACCAATTACCTGCGAATAAACCCTGTGGATATGGCTCTTGTCTGTATTTCAACCTTGATCATCTGTCTGGTTGCCAAGCATTTTTTCTGGGATGTCATCACGGATTATTTCCAGAAACGCCACGATGCAATCGCAGCAGATATCCAAGCGGGCAGCGATGCACGCAAAGCGGGTGAAGATTATAAAGTACAGTATGAAACGCAGATGGCAAATGCCAAAAGCGATGCTCATGAGATCCTGGAAACCGCAAAACGCAATGCGACGGCTGAGAAGAAAGAAATTCTTGCAAAAGCCAGAGATGAAGCGGATGGATTAAAAACAAAAGCAATGCAGGATATTGAGCGTGAAAAAGTTCAGGCACAGAAAGAAATGAAACAGACGATTACGGATGTAGCATTTGAAGCTGCCAGCAAGATCATTGAGAAGGAGCTGGATGAGAAACAACAGCAGAAGTATGTGGATGAATTTATTGAACACGCAGGTGATGACACATGGCAGGCATAGTCAGTAAGAATTACTGTGATGCATTGTTTGCGCTGGCACAAGAAGATGAAAAGCTGGATGTATATAAAGAACAGCTGAATGTGGTGGCAGACAGTGTGAAGAAGGATGATGAATTCCGTGCTGTCATGGCACATCCGAAAATCAGCAAGGAAGAAAAGAAAGGCATGTTGGAAACAATCTATGGAAAGCAGATTGACCATATGCTGTTAAACTTTTTAAAACTGCTGATTGATAAAGGACGTTTCGCTAAAATTGAAGAGATTCGCAGAGAATACAATAAGGCTTACAATGACTTTAATAACATTCAGGTGGTACACGTGAAGAGTGCAACACCATTACAGAAGGAAGAAATTGCAAAGCTGAAAGAAACACTCGAAAAGAAACTGCAGAAAAAAGTAGATTTCGTGCTGTCAACAGATAAAGATCTGATTGCCGGCATCCGCATCAAAATAAACGATCAGATTATCGACAATACGGCATTAGGCAGACTACAGCGTCTGAAACGTACCGTTTTGAACGTATCTGAAACACAATAAGCAAGTGAGGTGAATATGGTGAGTTTAAAGCCAGAAGAAATCAGCAAACTGATCAAGGAACAGATACGGCGCTACGATGATGAGCTGGAGGTCGGAGAAACCGGCACCGTCATCACGATTGGTGATGGTATCTCGTTAGTCCACGGTCTGAATAATGCAATGTCTGGAGAACTGTTACTGTTCCCACACGATGTGTATGGAATGGTATTGAACCTTGAAGAGGAACATGTCGGAGCCGTATTGTTAGGTGATGATGAGGGAATCAAAGAGGGCGACGAAGTAAAGCGTACAGGAAAGATCGTAGAAGTTCCTGTTGGTGATATGATGTTAGGAAGAGTTGTCAATGCCTTAGGACAGGCGATTGATGGCGGTGCTCCTATTGTCAGTGAAAAATACCGTCCGGTAGAGCGTGTTGCTCCCGGTGTTATGACACGTAAAAGTGTTCATCAGCCAATCCAGACAGGTTTGAAGATCATTGACTCTATGATTCCAATCGGAAAAGGGCAGCGTGAGTTGATCATCGGGGATCGCCAGACAGGTAAAACAGCGATTGCCATTGATACGATCATCAACCAAAAAGGTAAGAATGTAAAATGTATTTATGTAGCAATCGGACAGAAAGCCAGTACGGTTGCCCAAATCGTAGAAAAATTAAGAAAACATGGTGCTATGGAATATACGACAATCGTATCTTCTACCGCTAGTGAACCGGCACCTTTGCAATACATTGCTCCATATGCAGGATGTGCGATTGGGGAAGAATGGATGGAAAACGGTGACGATGTCTTAATCATCTATGATGATTTAAGTAAGCATGCGGTTGCTTATCGTACCATGTCCTTATTGTTAAAACGTCCACCAGGACGTGAAGCCTATCCAGGGGATGTCTTCTATTTGCATAGCCGTCTGTTAGAGCGTGCAGCGAAGCTGAACGATGAATTAGGTGCAGGAAGTTTAACCGCACTGCCAATTATTGAAACGCAGGCAGGTGATATTTCTGCTTATATTCCTACCAACGTTATTTCTATCACCGATGGACAGATCTTCTTACAGACAGAATTGTTTAACAGCGGTGTACGTCCTGCGGTAGACAGTGGTTTATCGGTATCCCGTGTTGGTAGTGCAGCCCAGATCAAAGCCATGAAGCAGGTCAGCGGAAGCTTAAAACTGGAATTAGCACAGTTCCGTGAAATGCAGGCCTTTGCGAAATTCGGTAGTGACTTAGATGCTGCTACGACTGAAACATTGGCACATGGGGAACGCTTAACACAATTACTGATTCAGAACCAGTATGAACCAATGCCGGTTGCCCATCAGGTATTATCTTTATTTGCGGCAAAACATAAATTCTTGAAGCCTGTGAAGGTAGAACAGGTCAAACTGTATGAAAAAGAAATGTTAAAATATATGGAACGTGAACATGCGGACATCATCCATGATATTGATGAACAGCAGGCGTTAGACGATGCTTTGTCACAGCGTATCAAGGATGCCTTGACTTCTTTTGAAACAGAATTCAAGAACATGCTGGAAGGATAGTCTATGGCAGCTGGAAAACTGGAAATCAAAGCGCGCATCCGCTCAGTAGAATCTACCAAAAAGATTACCAAGGCGATGCAGCTAGTGGCGACCAGTAAGCTGAAAAAACAAAAACAGTACATGGAAGAAAATCGGGAATATGCCCATTATTTAAAAGAAACGGTGCAAGAAATCCTGTCTTCCATAGAACATTCCCGCCATCCTTATTTAAGTAAAAATGAAGGCGCAAAACCATTCACCATCGTTTTTACAAGTGATATGGGCTTATGTGGCGGCTATAATGCGAATATCTTTCGCATGCTGTTGAATGACATTGGTAATGTCGGTGATTTTGTCATGATAGGAAGTCGCGGTGTCAATTGGAGCCGTAATAAGGATTTCCATGTCGTGATGGAAGAAACAGACTTTGAAGATGACTGTTACAGTGAACTGGTAACCATTGCCGATCATGCATTGGACTTATACCGCAAGAAAGAAATATCCGAAATCCGTATCCTGTATACTCACTTTGTGAACTCTGTCAGCTTTGAGCCGCAGTTAGTAACCTTGTTACCGGTAGAAAAGGATAAGGAACGTGAAAAGAAAACAAGCGCTCTGACAATCTTTGAACCAGCCGGTGATCAAATCCTTGATACCTTGGTTCCGATGTATGTCAGATCTCTGTTATACAGCTATTTCCTGGAAACTAAAACAAGTGAACAGGCAAGTCGCCGTATGGCTATGGAAAGCGCTACAGATAACGCTGAAGAAATTAAGGAAACACTGGAATTACAATTCAACCAGGCTAGACAGGCCGCCATTACACAGGAAATCACAGAAATCGTCGGCGGTGTCAACGCAATGGAAGGAGTGAGCAGTTGATGAGTAAAAACACAGGAAAAATTGTGCAGGTCATCGGTCCGGTAGTTGACGTTGCTTTTGAAAACGGCGAATTACCACAACTGTTGAGCGCAATCGAAATCCCTTTGAAAAATCAAGACTCTCTGATTGTCGAAGTGGCACAGCATATCGGCGATGAACGGGTACGCTGTATTGCCATGGGTGGTACGGATGGTTTAGTACGTGGCATGGATGCCATCGATACAGGCGCACCGATTCAAGTACCTGTCGGAGATGAAGTCTTAGGAAGAATGTTTAATGTCTTAGGCCGTGAAATTGATGGTTTAGGCGAAGTAAAAACAAGCAAACGTCTGCCTATTCATCGTAAAGCACCAAGCTTTGATGAACAACAGACATCTGCGGAAATGTTGGAAACCGGTATTAAGGTTATCGACCTTTTGTGCCCATATTCCAAAGGTGGTAAGATTGGTCTGTTCGGTGGTGCCGGTGTAGGTAAAACCGTATTGATTCAAGAATTGATTCACAATATTGCCAAGGAACATGGTGGTAAATCCGTTGTTACCGGTGTTGGGGAAAGAACCCGTGAAGGTAACGACATGTATCATGAAATGAAGGACAGTGGTGTCCTTGATAAAACCGTTCTGGTATATGGACAGATGAATGAATCTCCAGGTGCCAGAATGCGTGTTGGTTTGACCGGCTTAACGATGGCAGAATACTTCCGTGATGTTGAACATCAGGATGTGTTATTGTTTATCGACAATATCTTCCGTTTCACACAGGCTGGTTCAGAAGTAAGTGCGCTGTTAGGACGTATGCCAAGTGCCGTAGGTTATCAGCCAACATTGGCAACGGAAATGGGACAGTTACAGGAACGTATCACATCTACGAAGGATGGTTCCATCACTTCCGTACAGGCCATCTACGTACCTGCCGATGACTTGACAGACCCCGCACCAGCAACGGCATTTACTCATTTGGATGCTAAAACCGTATTGGATCGTGACATTGCGGCATTGGGTATCTACCCGGCTGTTGATCCATTGGAATCTAGCTCTCGTATCCTTGATCCATTAGTAGTGGGTGAGGAACATTATGAGGTAGCTCGTGGTGTACAGCAAATCTTACAGAGATATAAAGAATTACAGGATATCATCGCTATCTTAGGTATGGATGAATTAAGTGAAGAAGATAAGATCATCGTTAATCGTGCCCGTCGTGTACGTAACTTCCTGTCACAGCCATTCCATGTTGCCGAAGTATTCTCCGGTATCAAAGGATGCTACGTATCTCGTGAAGATACGGTACGCAGTTTCAAAGAGCTGTTAGATGGCAAGTATGATGACTTACCGGAACAGGCCTTCATGTTCGCTTCCACTATTGAAGAAGTGGTAGAAAAAGCCAAAGCGATGGAAGGCTAGTCCTATGATCAAGCTGAAAATCATTACTCCTCTTGGTTTGTATAAAGAGGGTGAAGTGGAGGCTGTGCATGTCACAACGGTAGATGGTGAAACAACCATTCTTTCCAATCATATGCCAATCGTGGCGATGTTAAAGACATGCAAATGTACCTTGAGCGAGCATAAGGAACAAAAGGATTATGCTTTGGCCGGTGGTTTGTTACAGTTTGCGGATAATGAAATGCGCATTTTGACAGATGCCGTAGAAGGTCGTGAAGAAATAGATATTGAACGAGCAAAACGGGCAAAGGAACGTGCGGAAGCGCGTTTGAAAAAGCAAGACAGCCGCACAAATATCAAACGTGCAGAAGTTGCCCTTGCCAAAGCTATCAATCGTATTCATGTTTATAATGGATAAGTCATATTGACGTATGAAACTCTTCGAGAGTGCATACGTCTTTTTATGTTGTGTTGGTAAAGAAGAATGTACGCTAAAGTCTTATGGTATAAGGAATTTGTATGGATAGAAGGAAAAGAAAAAGGTAACAATATGGAAAAACGTCGCAGTTAGGTAGTCAAAATATTGGAAAAACGTCGCACTATATCGGCATAATCCATAGAAAACGTCGCAAAATAAAAAACTCTTGTACGACCGCAGGCATACCTTTAACAAGACAGTAAAATTTAAATGAATGGAAATTAGGAAAGATTGAGTTTCAACTCCATATTTAATTAGTTCAAAGACATTTCTATAATCTAATAGACCTATATGAAGAAATTGCACATTATTTGTTATTTCTGCGATATGAAATACAGAACGTTTTGCTTTTCGACAATTTCCCATTTTGTTTTAGATAAGTAGTGTTATAATAATGTACATAGTCGAAAAGGAGCAAACCTTTATGGAAGAAAAGAAATCAGAAACAGAAACAATAGAAAATACAAAACCCAATGTAGAAGCTATGATTATAGATGATGAACAGCATGAAGATAGTTCTTCAATGAAAAAGAGCAAGAAGAAAAAGCCTAAGAAAAGCGGATGGAAGTATGAATTGTTTGATTTAGCCAGAACCTTCATCATCTGCTTTATCGTCGTAATGCTGTTATCACACTTTGTCATCAATCCAGTGCAGGTTGATGGAGATAGTATGTATCCAACGCTTAGCGATTCAGAAATCGGTGTCATGAATATCTTTTTGGCAAAGACCCAAGGCATTAAACGCCAGGATGTGGTGGTTGTCTATAATGAAGAAACTGATGAAAACTGGGTAAAGCGTGTGATTGGTATGCCAAATGATACGGTATATGCGAAAGATGATGTGGTTTATGTAAATGACAAGCCATTAGAAGAGCCTTATCTAAATACAGAGTATGCAAATCATATTCGATCACAGGGGAAACCATTTACGGAGGATTTTAATAAAATAACCTTAGGAAAAGATGAATACTTTTTGATGGGAGATAACCGTGTGGTATCTTATGATTCTAGAGCAGTCGGGCCTTTTAAAAAATCTGCTATCGTTGGTAAGGATGTTTATGTTTTATTTCCTTTCACGGAAATTAAAATGGTAAGAAACGGTGCTCCTGAATAGTGTAAGATAAAATTAAGAAATGGAATGACAGATTGAAAAATTCAGTGTTATAATAATAACGTAAATTTATGTGTTTTCATCTAGCCAATGAAATCATGATGCATAGATTTATATAAGAATTTTTCTCTCCTCCTTTGAGTGTGAAAATTCTTCTTGAGTGTCCGATTGGACGCTCTTTCATTAAATGAAACCGCTAATTGTAACGGAGGGATCGTATGCAGAACAATAGAAAAAACGAACATGATGATGTAGATTTGACAGGTATTATTAACGATTATAGTAAAGATAGTGAATTACGCCGAAAGATAGAAGAGATGAAACGCCAAAAAGAAGCACAGACAACTGCTTCAGCATCACCACGAAACCAAGAGGAAAATGCGATTAATCCATTAACGGGAGAGAAATTTCATTCCCCTATCTTTGAAGATAAAAAAGCAAGTACAGAGAAGAAAGCTATCCCTGATATTCGCGTAGATGAAGAAGAACTGGCGAAAACAAGAGTAGGCTTTGTGGATGATACAAATGATCAGACATTGGTAATCATGAATGGCAAAAAAAGCCTAACTGCAGCTGAAGAGCCACAAGATGTAACGATGACTCAGCAGATGCCAATCTCTGATTATGATGAAGAAGCAGAAGACGAGGAAGAATTGGGGAAAACGATCGTTCAGCCATTATCGGATGTACATGTGTTAGATGAGGATGAAGAACCATTACCTGTAAAGAAATCAATTAAGAAAACCACATCTAAAAAAGAAGAAGTGGAAGAAGATGAAGGCGATGATGAAGAAAAAAATACGAAGATAAATAAAATCATTACCTATGTCATTCTTGGCATTGTTGGGATTTTAATCATCGTTGCATGCTTTTTTGCCGTACAATATGCAATGGATACTTTCCTTGGCGGTAATGATAATAAAAAGGCACCGGAGCAAACAGAAGAACCAACAACCCCAACCAAGGATCCGACAAATACGGATGCAAATAAGGATGATACCAATAACAAAGACGATGTTACTGATTCCTCAGCCAAGATTGCAGCTTTAAAGAAACAAAGAGAAACCTATGTACAGCGGAAAGCAGATGCCAACGATAAGTTGGAACTTGCCGAAAAGGATAAGAAGGATGCAACTGAAACTTTAGCATCTTTAGAAAAAAATGAGTTGGCAAAGGCTAAAGAGGCGCAGAAAAAAGTAAGTACTTATGAAAATGGTGAGTATAAGGCAGCCAACGATGAATATGAACGTATTTTAGGGAATTATAATGCGGAAAAAGATGAAACAGTAAAAGCCCAGTTAAAAGAAAGTTTAGATGCGGCATTAGAAAGAAAAAATGCAGCTATGACAGAATATAATCGTCTTACTGGAGAAGCATCTTCACTTACCGGTATTTATAATGAGAAAAAAGAAACCGCAGAAAGCAAGAAGAGCAAGGCTGAGCAGACAATCACAGAACAAAAGAATGAAATTGCGACTTTAGAAGAAGAAATCAAAAAAATTGATAATCAGCTAAAAGAGATAGAATAGTCTCGCTTGTAAGTGGTGGGCAAAAAACGTAGGAAATCGTAAAACCTGATGTAGGGTCTTAGGGTTTCCTTTTTTTATGATTTTTACGTCTTTTTTACCGGTGATGTCAGAAAAAGAACCGATTTTGTGTTTCATACATCCTTTTTATCATATTGTGTGTATAATGAAACTATTAGTGAGGGGGATAAGATGTTGCAAATTTGTGTATTGGATGACGAATATCAGGATGGGAAAAGAAATGAAGATTTATTGCGGGCATATTTTGACAAACGTCATATGGAAGCCAGAATTGATCGTTATACAAATGGAAAAGAGCTTCTAGATAGTACGAAGATATATCATATGCTGTTTTTAGATATTGAGATACAAGAAGAAAATGGGATTGAAATTGCGATGGAATTACGTAAACGTTTACCGGATATGATTATCGTAGTAATTACCAGCTATCTAAAATATTCTTTAGAGGGTTATAAGATACAAGCATCCCGGTATTTGTTAAAGCCAATTCATGAGACTTTGTTGTATAGTGAATTGGATGAAATTTTACAGACAAGAGATACCTCACAAACACTGACTTTAACTATGCGCCAAGAGACAACCATGGTGAAAATGAAAGAAATTTTATATTTTGAAAGTATTGGAAGAACGACTTGTTTCCATACGCCTCAAGGAGTATATGAAAGTAAGGAAGGGGTTAGTTATTGGGCAAAGCAATTACATGTACATTTTGTTGAATGTCATAAGGGGCTGTTTGTACAATTGAGCCATATTATGCAGATTCGTAAAGACTGTATTGAAATAAGCAATCATGAGACTTTACCCTTGGCTAGAAGAAGAGTGCAGCAGGTACAAGAAAGCTGGTTACAGTTTCAGGAGATGAGTCTATGAATTATTTCACGGTATTTCTTTGCACAGGCAGCATGCTTTATATGACCTTTTTATATTATGAGACATGGTTTCAGTTTTCCGCAATGAAGATGAAAATCAGGCAGTTTATGAGCATCCTGGTTATGGGAGCTTGTCTAAGCAGCTTGGTGTTACCAATGGATTGGTATTTATATGGTTTATGGGCATTGTGTATCTTTGCTAGTTTCATTTATGAGAAAGAAACAGCCTTTGTAAAATGTTTCTGCAGTTTTCTGGCAAGTTTTATCCTCTCCTTGCTGGTGGTATTCATGATGGATGTTTTTCTCCATGATTGGTATGCAAAATGCATGTGTTTTCTGCTTGTCGAGGGAATCCTTCATGCGTTGCTTTTTTTGATACTTCGCAAGCAAAGCGAAGGCGGATGGTTTTTATTAATGGCATATGGAGTGTTGTTAGGTATCATGATACAGTTTGTCTGGCTTAAGAAATCCAATATGATGCATATAGAGCATATGTTACCGTTTTTGCTATTTCTTATGATCACGTTGTTAAATCGTTTTGCGTATGTGCAAAAGCAGCAGTATGAAACGATGTTATCAATAACAAATCGCAGACATTTAGCAAAAGAAAATGTCATTCAGTATGAACGATTACAAAAGGATAATGATGAAATATTACGTCAGATACATGATTTACGTAAACAGATGAAGCTCTTAAATAATAAAACAATAGAAGAGAATGATACATTGACGAAAAAAATCATGATGACCTATTCTGAGGTGGTAAGCTTTATTCCTACCGGTTGTCCTTTGCTGGATCGAGTTTTGCGCAATTATCAAAAGGATATCATGGAGCAGGATATTCAATTGATACTAGATGTAGAACCATTTGCAGAAGATCAGTTTGATCCTGTGGATATGAGCGCTATTTTTTGCAATATGGTGGAAAATGCCATTGAAAGCTGTGTAAAATGTAAACAACGTGTCATACAGTTAAAGATACGCAAAGAGAAAGGGTATGTTTTTATAAAAATGAAAAACAGCTGTGAAAGTGTACATCAAGTTGGTGAACGCATGCTGTCAACGAAAGAGGATACCTTTTATCACGGTTTTGGATTGCGTAATATGCAAGATGTGGCACAGAAATATCAAGGAGATCTGCATTGTTGCTTTGATCAAGAACATCAATTATTTATTACCAAAATACATCTTGCTTTACCACATGTGTCATAAAAGCAGCCACTTATGCAAAAGTATGACACAGAAAGTAAAAGATGACGTATTGTATAAGCGGGTAAAGAAAACCTATGGGAGGTATTGTTATGAAGCAGAAGAAAGGAAATGTCTCACGTGGAAAGATCCTAGCCAGTGCAGCTGTTATTGCGGTTATCGGATTGTTGTTTGGTGTTGCAATGCAGGGACTGTTAAAGGATGCACTTGGTATCCCAATCCAACATTACCATTTGTATGATCGTCTTTCTAATGTTCGTCGAATGCTTATGGCTCCCCTTTGCGATAGATTCCAGCAAATGTATGGAATATCATGAAACATATCTGGCTTATCTTCCTCCATACGGCCATTTTAAAAAATTATCATTGGTATTACAGATCTTGTTATCAAAAGAGATTAGTGATTTTTATGAACGATTGTATTGGCATGAGATTGATAGAGTTAAGTTTACCTTTGAGCGCAAATGGGGCACCTGGGGATATAGTCGTTACACCATGCAGCTATATTTCCTATTGAAAAATAAGGATGTGAAGTTGTTTACCATGAATTCCATGGAAAATGGCTTCCTGTTGCCATCAAGTACGGGAGGCTTACCTATTTTTGCCAATCTTCATCATGAAGACATAGTAAATATTCTCCAATATATGAAGACTTGTGGGGTTATCATTGAGGATCCCTATCATCTTCTGGAGGCGTTGAAGAATCCGGATATTACGATGTATGAATATATGGAGACAATCAATAAGCCTTATAAATTCTGAGTTTTCTTCCCTTTCACTGATGGAGCCATCTTCTGGATGGCTCTTTTGTAATTCTATCTGTTGTTTGCAAAGGCGTGTTTTTTCTTTCTATCAAATTTGTAAGATTACTTTGGTAAATTGTTATTTTTGATGTGGAATGCTATAATAAAGCTACTTTTAGGAACGGAGGAAACAAACATGGACAAAATTGCTGCCTTTTTACATCGCAAGCTAGACAACTTTTCATTTGATGAATATCTGATCATGTTTGTTGTCTGTACGATATTTTTACCTTTCTATTGTTCAATTATCGCGATTATCGGTGTATTGCTTTATTTAACCATTCAGGGACGTATGAAAACGATTATTCAATCAGTACCAAGATCAAAATTCGCAATTGCCTTTTGTTTGTTAGCTTCTTTGGTGGCAGCATTTCATCAAAACTGGCTGGGAGCTGTTTGTGGAATCGGTATCTTAGTGATCTTTCTCTTTATTTTTTACTTCCGTACGGTGATTAATAAACGTTTATTTGAATTGTTAATGGATGCCTGCTGCATCATATCATTATTCTGTGTAGCTTGGGCTTTGATGGAATATATGCGTATCGTACATCGTCTGAACTATGATTTTATGATGCTGGTTATTGAAGACAGTCCTAAAAATCGTGTGAATTCAACCTTCTTTAATGCCAATTATTATGCAATGATGATTGAATTTCTGGTGCTTATCTGCGTATATAAGATGATGCAGGTTAAAACAAAACGCCGTATTATTTTTTATATCGTAACGATTTTGGCAAACTTATTTGCTTTATATCTGACAGGCTGTCGTACGGCCTGGGTACCATTTGTTGTGACGATACCTTTCATGTTTTTGATGAATAAGCGTTTTGGTTATTTCACCGCGACCATGAGTGCAATTGGAACAGGTGGGATAGCGATATTATTAAAGCCGGAGGTATTTCAAAGAGCTTCTATCTTTACGGATTTTCTTAAGCGAGCTAAAATTTGGACAACAGCCGTTAAAGGAATAGAGGCGCATCCTTTGCTGGGGGAAGGTCCATTGACTTATTTCCATATTTATAAACAATATGGTGGACATCCTACACAACATGCTCATAATGTGATTTTAGATCCTATCTTAAGTCATGGAGTGATTGGCGTATTGATCATGGGAGTCTATTTTGGCAGTAATCTGAAAGAAATATATCGTTTATTTGTAAGACGCATTGATTTGCGTTTATGTTCCTTGATCGTTGCCTGTATCCTAACTGTCTTGATTCATGGCATGTTGGATTATACAGTGTATTGGGTACAAACGGGCTTGTTGTTTCTTCTGATATTATCAAGCTCCAGTATTTACTTCCACAAAGAACGTGCGTATACACAAGAGGAGGTTTAACGCCTCCCTTTTTTTGATGGAGAAGTATGATATAATATAAGAAATGTAAGGAGGGTGCTTATGCGTTATTTCCTAATCACTTTTACTGTATATCTTTTTTGTTTTGCGGCAAGTTTCTGGGCATTAAGCAGTGTCAAATTTGACCGTTTTTGTGATGTGCACAAACCAGGAAAAGTGCAATGTCTGCTGTTGTTGCTAGCGTTGGCTTTAGGCTATCTGGTAGCACAATTTTTATTGAATATATCTTTGTTCAATGGTCTATAGATGATGGTGCATGATATGAAACAGCGACGCAAATTGTTACGTAATGTGAGCATACGCTCCCGCCTTTTATTTGGTTTTATCGCATTGCCATTGGTGGTAATGATTATCTGTTTTTTATTATACTATAATTTCAGTATGCAAATGATCATATCAAAGAATCAGGAATCATCACAACATTCTGTTGAGATGGTAGAAGAACTCTTTCATCTGAATATGGAGCGTCTTGAAGATCAGATGACGGAATTCTGTGCACAAGGAATCGTATATGACATGTTGCTGAGTGATGGTGAAAGCTCTGTACGCAAAAATTTCGTTGCCTATGCAAAGATGAATATGAATTTAAACGGACGAAATCGTCTGGTGCTCTTTAATGAGAAACAGGAAGTCATTTATGATGATGCCGGTGAAAAGGAACAAGGAAATTTGTCATTACCATCTACCTTGGATATTAGTTGGGCATATAAAAAAGAACATAATGGAATATTCTTAACAAAACGTATCGTTTACCATAATGAAACCATTGGCTATGTTTGTGGTGGTTTTAAAGAGGGAGCATTCAGTCCATCATTTACCAATGCTTCCAGTATTTCAAATATGATGATCATTATTGATAAGGATAATCATTATTTATTTGGTCAGGCAGCGTTTCCGAAAGGAAAAAATATTCAGATAAGTCAAGACATGGTCAATGTGAATGGTAAGTCTTATTACCATGAAAGTAAACAAATCGAGGGCATGGATTGGAAGGTTGTCAATCTGGTAAGCTCGGAATATGTCTTACAAGAAATTCATAGTACGCGGAATATGCTATTTCTTTATGGAGTGGCCATCTTGATATTAGAAGCTATCTTATCGACTATTGTATATCACAGTATTTATGATCCGATTCATAATATCTTGGTATCCATGCGTAAGCTTGATGAAACGAATCTTATTAGTAGTCAGGTGGAGGATAATGGGAAAGATGAGGTACATGAATTAAGTGAAAACTTTAATGACTTGTTGAATCGTGTACAGGAATTAGTAAAGACGGTTGCACTGGAACAGGAACAAAAAAGAGAAACGCAACTTCAGTTGTTACAGGCACAAATAAATCCGCATTTCTTATTCAATACGTTAAATACACTTCATTATTTGGCGATTTTAAATGAAGACAATCCCGTTAGTGAAGGCATTAGTGCGCTATCAAAGTTATTACGTAATACGATCGTAGACAGTAATGAATATGTTGATGTGGAAGAAGAAATAGAAAATGTGAAAAATTATATCATCATTCAAAAGCTTCGCTATGGTGATTTGTTTGAAACGGTTTATAATATTGATGAAGATGTACGCCATTGCCGTATTTTGAAATTTCTGTTACAGCCGATTGTTGAAAACAGTATTCTGCATGCATTTGAAGAAGATCGCGAACATCAGATTTTGACGATTCGTGCGCAGGCTGAAAAAGGTTGTTTGAAAATAGAGATAGGAGATAATGGAAAAGGATTTCAAGAGGTGGAACAATCCTATACCAATAAGAAATTAAGTGGCATCGGTATTATGAATATACAAGAGCGCATACGCTTGATGTATGGAGATAAATATTCGATGAATATTCAGAGTGAAGTAAATAAAGGAACCATTGTGACACTGTTGCTTCCATATAGGAAAGGGGGAATTACAGATGTACAAGGTATTGATAGCAGATGATGAAAGACTGATCCGAATCACGTTAAAAAATATGATTGACTGGCAGGCCTTACACTGTGAGGTGATTGCGACGGTCAAGGATGGCAAGGAAGCTTATCGCATCTTTCAAGAGGTACACCCTGAAATTGTTATTACCGATTTGAAAATGCCGGAAATGGATGGCATAGAACTCATAACAAAAATAAAAAAAGAAAGCCGAAATACACAAGTCATCGTATTAAGCAATTATTCCGACTTTGAGCTAGTCCGTGATGCGATGAAGGCAGGCGCTTTTGATTATCTGTTAAAGATTACATTGGAAAAAGAAGAATTGACCAGGATCATCACCCAGGTGAAAGAAAACTGTGAAGAAGGTGGCTCATCACAAAATGAAGAAGAAAAACAGGGAATTAAAGAATTACAACAATGCATGGTATTAAGTAAAAATGAGCATATCATTGATGTGAAGGAATATCAGCGAGCTTTAGCACAACCGATTTTTCAGGAATATGAGGATTTTTATCAATTGGCTTATTTTCGTGTTGATAATATTAATATGCTTTATGAAGGGAAATTTAAAGAACATGCGCGTTTACAGAGTAATCTGCGTGATTTGATACGCGAAAGTATCTCGTTATATGTAAAACATCAGGTAATTTTTATTAGTAATCACTCTGGTGTCATTCTTTTCCACAGTGCGGAGAAGTTGCGTATTATAACGATATGTAATTCCATTATGCGAAATATTGAACAATATCTGGATGTCCATTTATCGATTACCTTATCTGATATACAGCGCACCTTAAAGACCTATGATGAAGTATATATGCAGGTGGTACAGGCTCATGAACAGCGCTTTTATAAAGGGGAAGGTGTGTTGATACACAGTGAAGAAGGGGATCTGTTTCATAGCCTGCAAATGAATGATTTACAATACCATGTGGAATTGCTGGAGGCGGTGCAGAAGAAAAATTTTCATCAGGCGAATGAATTAATTGATAAAACATTATTGTATATGCGTGAAAATCATATCGTACCAAGACAAGTCTTAGAATATACGATTTTTATTATTAATAACTTAGAGGGAAAAGAGATTGAAAAAGGAGCCCGACAGAATATGCCGTTTGGCGCAATCACCGCAAACATACGGAAATGTGAAACACTGGATAAATTGTCAGAAGTGTTAAAAGAAGGCTTTGTGAAGATTGAGGAGTGGATGAAAGATTCTAGCAGTAGTAAATATCGCCGTGAAATAACGGAAGTGATGGATTTTGTGGAAAAGAATTATCATCAGAAACTGAATTTGAAAATGCTGGCAGAAACATTAGATATGAATGAAAGTACGCTGAGTAGATTATTCAAAAGTGAGACGGGTATCAATCTGAATTATTATATTAATGAAAAAAGAATGAAGAAGGCCAAAGAATTGTTACAAGAACCCGCTTATAAGATTAAGGATGTGGCAAATGCTGTCGGTATGGAGGATCAGCTATATTTTAATAAGGTGTTTAAAAAATACTATCATGTATCACCAAGTGATTATCGTAAGAAAGTTCTTCAGGATGATGAAGCATAGAACCGGCTTTGTCATCATACCATGATAGGGGAGGTGTGAGGCTTTGAAGGAAACATGCAAGGCAGTCGCGCTTGTTCTCAGCATCATTGTTATCTTTTACTTATGGTTACATATTGGAGATGGAAAGCAGTCATCGCTTAAATGGCAGACACAGGAAGAGAAATCTTTTACAGCTGAAAAGCAGAAAGAATCTAAAAAGAAAGTACATGTCGTCAGACAAGATGGCAGTGAGCTGCATTTGGCTATGGATGATTATTTACGTGGTGTCATAGCCTCTGAAATGTCAGCATCTTTTGAAATGGAAGCATTAAAAGCGCAATGTGTTGCGGCGAGGACCTTTGTGATACGGCGAGGCTTAGAAGTAGATGATACGACACAGACACAAGTTTATCATGATGATAAACAATTAAAGCAAATATGGGGGGCATCCTATGCGAAGTATTCTAAACGTATCAAACAGGCCGTGAAAGAGACATCTGGAGAAATTTTGACGTATCAGGGAAAACCGATATCCGCAGTGTTTTTTAGCGGCTCTTGTGGGAAAACGGCAAATGCGGAGGAGTATTGGGAAAGTAAAACGCCCTACTTGCGTAGTGTCGATTCCCATTGGGATAAAAAGGAAAAGGGATATGAAAAAACGGTAACGATCGATAGCAATACCTTTCATACGAAATTGGGTTTTCAAAATCCTGTCAGCGAAATCAGTGAGCCGCTTCGATATGCCAGCGGTTATGTAAAAAGTATAAAAATCGATGGTATAACATTTAGCGGACGCAGTATAAGAGAGAAGTTAAATCTTCGCTCTTCTTGTTTCACTATTAAAAAAACCGGGGATGCTTATCGCATCACGACAAAAGGATATGGGCATGGTTTAGGAATGTCACAGTATGGTGCTCAGGGGATGGCATTGGAAGGTAAGAGCTATCAGGAAATCCTACATCATTATTACACTGATGTAAAGATTGAAAAAAAGGATGTATAAAGGAATTTCATAAGGGAATAATCATCACTAGAGGTGATGAAATGTATAGCTATACGAAAGAAAAAAACACATCAAAACGAAGACTGATTGTTGCATTAAGCTGTGTGCTGGTGATTGCCGTAGCGTTTATCAGCTATGAATACACAAGCCGCAAGGATAAAGAGGACACGGCAGTGTTCAAGGAAAGTGTTCCGGTATTGTCATTGCCGGATACCACGCAGAAAGGCATCCATCCATTCAATGTAGAAGCGAAAACGGTGTTAGAATACTTTGATGGTAAGGATCATGAAGTTGACAGCATGACAAAGTTTGAAGGTGTCTATCGTGCCAATCAGGGAATTGATTATGCATGTAACGATGAAGCCTTTGATGTTTTAGCTGTTTTTGCCGGTGATGTCAGTGAGGTGAAAGAAGATGCCTTGTTTGGAAAGAGTGTTACCATCAAGAGCAAGGATCTTTCCATCACCTATCAAAGCCTGGATGATGTGGCATTAAAACAAGGTGATAAAGTGAATCAGGGTGATGCCATTGCTAAAGCGGGTACGAATATTTACAATAAAGAGTTAGGAAAGCATTTGCATATGGTCGTTGAAAAAAATGGTACGATCATAGATCCGAAAACCGTCTTTGACAAGACTTTGAGCGAGATAAAATAGTACCTAAAGGGTACTATTTTCATATCCGTAAAATAAGAAAGCGGTTAAATCTTAAGGATGTCTGAAGTTTGCAGAATTTGCCTTTTTTAATCGGAATTTTATGTTATAATGATATTTGCTTGAAGAACGGAGGAATAACTATGTTTTCGAAAGAAGTAGGAATCGACTTAGGAACAGCGAACTTATTAATGTATGTAAAAGGCGAGGGTATCGTTATTGACGAACCTAGCGTCGTGGCAATAGATGCAGAAACAAAAAAATGTCTGGCTGCAGGCCAGGAAGCAAAGGATATGCTTGGAAGAACACCAGGCAGAGTATTGGCAATCCGTCCTTTAAAGGATGGCGTTATCGCGGACTTTGAAGTAACCGAAATTATGCTGAATTTCTTCTTTAAGAAATTGGCAATCAAGGGAATGTTCAAACGTCCTACGATTCTGATTTGTTGTCCAAGCAATATTACAAGTGTGGAAAGAAATGCCATTCGTGATGCCGCTTATCGCGCAGGGGCAAAAAAAGTATTTATTGAAGAAGAACCAAAAGTAGCAGCGGTTGGTGCCGGTTTGGATATCGGTAAGCCAAGTGGCTGTATGGTATTGGATATCGGTGGTGGTACTACCGATGTTGCGGTTATTTCTTTAGGGGAAATCGTATCCAGTACATCTTTGAAGATTGCCGGAGATACCTTTGATCGTGATATCATTAAATTTGTAAAAGAAGAAAAGAAACTGTTGATCGGTGATCGTACAGCCGAAGAAGTGAAGAAAAATATCGGTACTGCTTGGAAAGGCAGCTTACATGAAACAATGGAAGTCAGCGGACGTGACTTGGTTACCGGCTTACCAACAACGATTTCCTTATGCTCTGAGGAAATTCAGGGTAGTATGGCAGAAAGCCTGCAGGATGTTGTACGTGCTTGTAAAACGGTATTGGAACAGACACCTCCGGAATTGGCTAGCGATATTGTTACCAGAGGTATCGTATTAACCGGTGGTGGTGCATTGTTGCATGGTATTGATGAATTATTGCGTAATGAATTACATATTCCAGTATATGTTGCGGAAAATGCATTGCGCTGTGTTGCAGAAGGAACCGGAATCTTATTGGAGAATTTGCATCTGGTACGCTAAAACACATAAGATAAGCGAGGTGAATCTATGGATTACCTGAAATATCTATTGATTCCGTTGTTACTATCGGCTTTTCTGACACCTTTCTTAAAAGTTGTGGCAACGCGATTAGAAATTTATGCCTTAGAAAATGAACGAACGGTACATAGTGGCAAAATTGCCCGTATTGGCGGAGTTGCCATCTATGTATCTTTTGTTGTGTGTATGGCGGTGTTTATGAAAACCGATATGACCATCAATGGGATCTTGATTGGCGGAAGTATTATGTTTATCGGCGGATTGATTGATGATATGGTAAACTTATCGCCGAAATTGAAATTATTATTTGAAATAGCTGCTGCCATTGTACTGATGATGGTAGGAAAGGTGAGTTTAGATGTCATTCGTTTACCTTTAGGTATTACGATTGATATGGGAATCATCTCTTTCTTAGTAACTTTTGTCTGGATCATCGGGATTACCAATGCGGTCAATCTGATTGATGGATTGGATGGCTTAGCCGGTGGTATCAGTACGATTATTTTGATTGTG
Organism: Longicatena sp.; assembly: GCF_982403165.1. NCBI lineage: Bacteria > Bacillati > Bacillota > Erysipelotrichia > Erysipelotrichales > Erysipelotrichaceae > Longicatena > Longicatena sp. Next base: position 25,370 of record NZ_CEVYEL010000005.1, on the reverse strand, counting down.
GTTGCATGTCTTTCTGCTATTGAAGGACGTATGGATATTCAAACGATGTCGTTGATCTTGGCGGGTGCAACGATGGGGTTCCTCATTTATAATTCACATCCGGCAAGCATCTTTATGGGAGATTGCGGTGCGTTATTCTTAGGCTTTATCATATCAGCGATTTCTTTATTAGGCTTTAAGAGTTCTACGATCATGACATTGGCCTTACCGATTTTATTATTGGCGGTACCGATTGTGGATACCTTAGGTGCAATCTTACGAAGAAAATTGTCCGGGCATAAATTCTCAGATGCGGATAAAAAACATGTGCATCATTTGTTGATGCAGCGTTTCGGGCAACGAAATACAGTGCTAATTTTGTATGTGGTTACAGCTTTGTTTGGTTTTACCGCATATATCTATTTGGTGAATAAAACGGCTGGCTTTGTTGTTCTCTTCATCATTGCCTTGATTGTTGAATTGTTCATTGAAGGCAGTGGCATGATATCGAAACAATTTCATCCTTTGTTATCGGTGATAAGAGGCGTTAAAAAACGATTCCTAATAATCTGCCATAAATTTAGTAAAAGAAGTAATTAAATATAAATGTGAGACGTCGATGTATATGGGCGTCTTTTTTCGTATGGTTATAGGAAGAGAAAAAGTTTATATAAAGAAAACTTTCCGATTTAATATCTTTCAAAATGCTTGGTAAATAAACACCTATGAAATATTGGAATTATAAAAAGCTTTCATTTTTATTCAGGAAAATACATAAATCTTTTCACTTTTACAAAAACACCGGTTCCTCTGTCGTATAGTTTTATGAGGTGATAGATGTGGAACTAAAGGAATTGCAAGAAATTTTAGATAAGGATGAGAAGAAAGGAAAGATTGTAGAGAAAGCATATTGGGAAGAGCTTTGGCAACATTACATAGAAGAAAAAAGTCAGGATTATCGCAGTTTGGAAGTGAAGGATGCGATACCTAAACTGATTAGTGATATGAATTTACGCGAACGACGTAATATCACGAATTGTAATGAATTGGGAGTGGATATTCGTGTTGGTGATATTTGTTATATTGATTTTGGCGAAGCTTATATTTATGAAATCGGATTTCAACATTTTGGTATCATCATGACTTTATTTCACAACAAAGCGTTTGTTGTGCCGATGAGTGGGAATCACAGTGCTTATGTACAGGCTTATGGGAAAGACAATCCAAAAGGTAAACGTCATTTGATGCGGCTTGGCAAGATTCGGGGCATGAATAAGGAATCGGTTTTATTTATCAATGATGCTAAGTGGATCAATACGGCACGTATTATAGATGTGAAATCACATTTAGATAAAAATAGTAATCTGTTTCGTGAAATAAAAGAACGTGTGAAACAATGCTTAGATTAAAAAGCATCCTTAGGGATGCTAGGTGTTAAAACATTTCATCGTTAGATGTTAGGACTAACTTTTGGGATCACATCAGGGATTCGCTGGTCTGTATTAAGATATGAATCCATTTTTTTGAATGGAAACGCCATAAAGTGATGAGCGCTTTGACAATTTCATCACTAAAGGATAATGCTACGACCAAAGGAAGTGGAAGTTTCCATACGGCTGCGCCTAGGAATGCCAGCGGTATCGCAATACACCAAATGCCGATGACATCACATGCCATACAAAAGCGGGTATCGCCACCTGCTCGAAGAATACCGCAGATATGCACATAGGACATCATCTTCGGGGTATTATAAAGCGCAAAGGCGATGATGGTCGCATCTAATAAACGACTCGTAGCTTCATCATAGTTATAAATATCTACGATCATAGCACGACTGGCATATAGCAGAATACTCATGGTCAGACAGAATCCCAGATTCATCAGAATAAAGATTTTTCCATAGGTATAGGCAAGATCACTACGTTGGCGTCCTAATTCATTTCCGATCATGACAGCACAGGCATTGCCTAAACCAAAGAATACGCATTGGAATAAATCATTAATAACACTCGCCACTTGTACAACTGCCACAGCACTGGTGCCCAATAATCCATAAGCCATGAAGCAGACCGTTGTACCTACGCTCCAAGCACTTTCACTTGCCGCTACCGGCAGAGCCGTTTTCACAACACGTTTTAATAATTCATGATCCAAATGTGTAATCGTAAATAAATCTGCGGCTAAAGGATGCTCCTTACTGGTGTATACGTAAGTTAGGATAAAGACCATTTCAATTAAGCGGGCAATGAGGGTAGCTATCGCCGCTCCCTGGGCACCTAATTGAGGCATATAGAAATTACCATATATTAAACCATAATTAAGAATGGTATTAATCGTTATGGCAATAATCGTTGCAATAGTTGGTATGCGCAGGTTATGAATGGCACGCGAGTTAAAACTCATTAAAAAAGAAAAGGCAGTCATAATATAGGTGAAGCAGGTAATCCGTAGATATTGTGCGCCTATTTGAATGGCGTGTGCATCTCTTACGAAGAGTCTTAAGATGCCAGGGGCAAATAAAAAAGCAGTGATACAGGTGAATACGGATAGGATAAAACCAATCCGCATTTGAATAGCGATGACCTTTCGGATGTTTTTCACATCATGAATCCCCCAATATTGCGACACAAAAATACTAGCACCGCTATAAATACCAAAACAGATAGTAGAAAAGATAAAATAAACTTTATTAGCAGCTCCCACAGCAGCTAATTCGGCAACACCGACACTCCCGATCATGAAGGTATCAATCATATTCAAACTTAACGATATGATCTGTTGAATGATGATGGGCAGACCGATGGTCAGCATCGTAGATAAAAAAACACGACGATTTATCATATAGATCCCCTTTCAAAACAAGATTATTTTATCAGAAAACAACAAGAAATGACAGATGGTTTCACATGTTCAGTATATCTTGTGGTGATAAAGATAAGACAAAAACTGACAGAATCCTTGAGAAAACACTTTTATAATCGTGTCATGAAAGAGGTGGTTTCGGTTGGAAAAGGCAGTCATTAAGAAAACAAGGGGGAAAGCGCTTTTGCGTCCCAGTGATATTGTTTGTGGTATTTTAGCGATTTACATAGGTATCAGCGACACGGTGGTATCTCCGCTCATCATTTTTTTATTTGTAGCATATTCTTATTTACGTAGTAATAAAGAGGCCTGTATCAGCGTGTTTTTCATACTGTTATTGGCATTACAGAAAGATATTCTCACGGCATATTTTTATGCATTAGGATTTTCGTTGTTTTTTGTTTTGTTGTACATAGTGAAAATCTTGAATCGTAATCTTTATCAATGGATTCCCTTTGTGATAGGTTTGGTATTGATTCCTTATGCGATACGGCAATTTAACATAACCCCGAAAGCTATGATTGAACCAATGATTGGCGGTATTCTGATGTATCAAACATGTTCACAATATGGCTGGACACAGAAACGCTATGCCCTTACTGAAAGCATGTATGGCGCAATGCTTATGAGTATCGCCCTGGTGTTAGCTGCCAGTATGCCATTATATTACACACCAATACTTCTTTTTGCGTATTTGTTAATCACTATTATCTGTACACGGGAAAGTGCTGCAGCACTTTTAGGAATTTTATTTTTATTACCCATTCATGAAGAGGCGCTATTCTTAGTATTAGGAATCTGCATGATCTTTAAAGATAAAAAAGCTTTGTGTTGTTTTATCCTTATCCTAAGTTATTTTTTCCTTCCTTCGACAATGTTTACTTATGCTTATCTTGGTGTTGCAATCTTATCTGTACTCATCCTGCGTGTGGAGTATATTCCCTTGTTATACTTGGAAACAAAGGAAACAATGCTTCCTTATAGGGGGAATGATAATCTATTGCGTAGACAGATGCAAAATTATGCCGGTATCTTTCAATCACTGGCAGAGTATTATGAGGGCATTCATCAGACGGGGGCTGAATTACTATTAAATATGGCAAATGCATTGCAATATAATGCAGAAGAGATTCAGAAGATACCGTTAGAAGGGAAACGCTATGAACAATTACAAAAAGCCTTAGAGGGTTATCAATTCAGCGTAGAAACTTTACATATAGAGGAAAGCAGTGATGGCAGTTTGCAATTACATCTGGAAGTCGGCAATTTACGGCGAGGGGAAATTCATATGACCTTGCAGCCATTATTGGAAACTTTGTTACATCGTAAACTGCAAGTCTTAGAAGTTCAAAAGAAACGTTTTGTCCGAGGGTTTTCCATCTTATTTGCAGATGCCTTACCTTTTGATATAGAGGCATATGGCGATAGTATCCGTAATTCTTATACCGGAAATGGCGATAGTTACTCAATCTTCCGTTTTCGCCAAAGTATGATTTGTATGATCAGTGATGGTATGGGAAATGGTGAAAATGCAGCACGCAGTTCTCGTTTGATTACCAGTTTATTTCAGCGTATGATCATCAGTGGCATACCACAGGATAGTGCCATTCGCTGTATCAACAAATTGATTCAAAGTGACACCTATGCGACCTTGGATGTAATCTGCATCAATCGCTCCAGCGGGATGGCATATATTTCGAAATCAGCCGCATGTCCAACATTCTTATTACGTGATGAGCATCTGCATGAAATCAATGGTAATGCCTTGCCGGTAGGAATCATATCGGCTATAGAACCAGATTGCTTCGAAGTAGCCTTGCAAGAAGGTGATGAATTCTTAATGATCTCTGATGGCATTACCCGCAGTGAGGTAAGTGCATGGCTTTCACAGCGTAAAAAAGAAGATTTAAAAGAAGATGTTGCCGCCTTTAGCGATACTTTATCACGTCAACGAAGAAAAGACGATTCCACCTTAATCGCTATAAAAGTATGTAAGGCAAACGCACAGATAGGGGCATGATCATGATATACGCTTTGCATTGTGTAAGTAGGTAAGACTGTATGTACGCAGTCTTTTTTTAAACGACATTTTTCTGTATACCGATGTGAAGTTCATGTGAAATCAATGAAAAACCTTGATTTTCATAGGCTTTAGTATATAATACGCATATGAAAAGTTTAGCCAATCTTTCGCAACAACACGTATATGTCATTGGTGTCAGCGGCGGTCCGGATTCTATGGCATTATTAGATATGTGCAGATCTTATGGTCTGTCTTTTCTTGTGGCACATATGAATTATCAGAAACGCGAAAGTGCATTCCGTGATGAAGAGCTGGTGGTTAATTATTGCCAAAGGTATGAAATCCCATGTTATGTAAAAAGGCAGAAGAAACCATGCAAGGGAAACTTTCAGGCATTTGCCAGAGCAGAACGTTATCATTTCTATCACGAATTACTTGAAAAATATCATGGTGATGCCATCTTGTTGGCACATCATTTAGATGATCACTTAGAAACGTATCTGATGCAGATGGAAAGAGGTTCTAAGGGTGTGTATTATGGGATTCAAGAAGAAACGGTATTATATGATTGTAAGGTTCTGCGTCCACTATTATCCTATACCAAACAGGAATTATTAGCATATTGTATTGAACATCAAGTTCCGTATGGCTTTGATGAAAGTAACTTTACAGATGATTATACAAGGAATCGGATTCGTCATTCTTATATTGATCATATGAGCCGTAAGGAAAAGGAAGAGCTGGCGGCTGAAATAGCAGAGAAGAATAATAAAGCACAACAGGTATTAGAGAAGACAAAGGCTTTTTTAGCAGTTTGGCAGTATGATGTGGCAGCTTTATGCGAGCTTGATGAAAATTTTCGTAAACAAGTTTTACGTACATGGATTTATCAAGAATGCAAAGAACATGTATCAGAAAAGCTGTTAGATCAATTGGCAGGCCTGCTTTTTAAGGCAAATAATTGGACAAGTGATATCGGAAAACGCTATTGTATGAGTAAGGAATATGGCATTGTGCATATTCATGTGAAAGATATGCCATCCTATGCCTATGTACTGCATGAAGTAGCATGTTTGCATACACCTTATTTTCATACTAGCTTAACAGGAAAGAGCTGTGAGGCGCTAACCTTATATCCGCAGGATTTTCCAATTACGATTCGTAATGTACAAGAAGGCGATGCTATCGTATTGCGGTTGGGTAGAAAAAAGGTGCATCGTTGGTTTATTGATCGCAAAATTCCTTCTTGGGAAAGAAAATGTTGGCCGGTTGTTGTCAACGCACAGGGAAATGTGATTTTAGTACCGCAAATCGGTTGTGATATTGCACATTTCTCTAACAATCCAAGCATATTTGTGGTAAAATAGTTTATAGCTGTATTAGGAGGAATAACGATGCATGAAGTTGTAGAAAAGGTATTGGTTTCACAGGATGAAATCATTCATAAATGTGCAGAACTCGGCGCAAAGATTACGAGTGATTATAAAGCTTTGAATGAGGTTCCTTATGTCGTAGGCTTATTAAAAGGAAGCGTTCCCTTCATGGCGGAAATTATTAAGCATATTGATTTAGATATTCAAATAGATTTTATGGATGTATCCAGTTATCAGGGGACAAAGTCTGTAGGAGATATTCGTATAGATAAGGATTTGGATTGTTCCGTACAAGGATTATCCATTCTGTTAGTTGAAGATATCGTCGATACCGGCAGAACATTAAAGGAAGTAAAACGTACATTGATGAATAAGGGTGCCAAGGATGTGAAGGTTGTATCATTGCTTGACAAACCGGATCGTCGTGTTGTTGATATAGAGGCAGAATATGTAGGATTTGCCATTCCAAATGAATTTGTCATTGGATATGGTTTAGATTATGACCAGAAGTATCGCAATCTGCCATACATTGGAGTTTTAAAACGCGAAATCTATGAATAAGCAAAAAGGAGGCGTATCATATGAACAATAAAAAGGTAATAAGTCTGTTGCCTTATATTCTTGTTATTTCTATTATGGTCCTTCTGATTACATTTGGAAATGGTAGTAACACAAAAGAGTTCAATTATAATGAATTTGCGGCGCAAGCTGAAAATTTATCATTTAAAGAAGTCAATATGTCTATGGGTACTACCGTCATCGGAGTCAGAGGAACCTATCAGAATGGCGATAGCACGAAGAGTTTTACAGTCAGTGTGCCACGCACGGATGACAATGTAAAATGGCTGAGTGAATTATTTGAAAAGAATAAGAAGACAAAAGTGAATGTATTAGATGCAAATAAGGAAAGTGTATTAGAAGTTTTCCTTAAAAGCGTATTGCCTTTCTTGATTCTTGGTGGAGCAGCAATCTTCCTGTTCTCTCGTATGAATGCAGGAGGCAATAACAAGGCCTTTGAATTTAGTAAATCCAGGGCGAAGATAGAAAGCAGCATTAAAGTGCGTTTTAAGGATGTTGCCGGATGTGATGAAGAAAAAGAAGAAGTGAAGGAAATCATTGATTACCTGAAAGACCCAAAACGCTTTACCGATATGGGTGCTCGTATTCCTAAGGGGATGCTGATGGTTGGTCCTCCGGGTACCGGTAAGACTTTGTTGGCGAAAGCGGTGGCCGGAGAAGCAGATGTGCCTTTCTTCTCAATCAGTGGATCTGACTTTGTGGAAATGTTTGTCGGTACCGGTGCTAGCCGTGTGCGCGACATGTTTAAAAAAGCTCAGCAACACGCACCATGTATCGTCTTTATTGATGAAATTGATGCGGTTGGACGCCAGCGTGGAGCCGGTATGGGCGGTGGAAACGATGAACGTGAACAAACCTTAAACCAGCTGTTGGTAGAGATGGATGGTATGGGTGAAAATAAAGGTATTGTCATTATTGCTGCAACGAATCGCCCGGATGTCTTAGATCCTGCCTTATTACGAAGCGGACGTTTTGACCGCCAGATTACGGTTAATCTTCCGGATAAGAAAGGCCGTTATGAAATCTTAAAGGTACATGCCCGCAATAAGAAATTGGCAAAGGATATTTCTTTGGAGTCTTTGGCGAAACGTACTCCGGGATTCTCTGGTGCGGATTTGGAAAACGTGTTAAATGAAGGTGCCATTTTGGCCGTTCGTGATAAACGTAAGATGATTACGATGGAAGATTTAGATGAAGCTATCGACCGTGTAATGATGGGTCCGGCGAAGAAATCAAAGAAGTATACGGAGAAAGAGAAACGTCTGGTAGCTTATCATGAGGCAGGGCATGCGGTAATTGGTCTGAAACTTGAGGATGCCGATAAGGTAGAAAAAGTAACGATTATTCCACGTGGAGAAGCCGGTGGCTATAACCTCATGACACCGAAGGAAGAAAAATTGTTCCCGACAAAAGCTGATTTTATGAGCCAGATTACTGGATTAATGGGTGGTCGTGTGGCCGAAGAAGTCATGTTTAATGAAATTTCTGCCGGCGCTAGCAATGATATTCAAAAGGCGACAAAGATTGCGAAAGCAATGGTAAGAAGTTGGGGTATGTCTTCCCTTGGACCTATTCAATATGATGATGGTACAGGAAATGTTTTCTTAGGAAGAGATTATGGCAGCGGAAGTAATTATTCCGGAGAGATTGCTTATGAAATTGATAAGGAAATCCGGAAGATCATTAATGAGTGTTATGATCAGGCAAAGAAACTGATTGAGGACAATAAAGATCTGTTAACATTGATTGCGGAAAATCTGATTGAAGAAGAAACCATTACAAGTGAGCAGATTAATAATTTAATGACTTATGGTAAATTGACTTCTCCGGAACAGGAACAGCGGAAAGAACAAGCCCGTATAGAAGCAGAAAGAGAAGAAGAACGTTCTGCGCAAGCTCAGGCAGAAGCTGAAAATCCAACACAGGAAGTAGAAGATAATGAAACTTCTTTGAAGCGAGAAGAAGAAAAACAAAAAGCGCAGAAGAGTTTTGAAGAAGCGTTAAAAGAATTAACGAAACACGACAATGAAGAATAACAATGGGAAGCCAAATCATTGGCTTCCTTTCCTTATTCATAGGGGTGAAAACAAATAAGAGGATAGGATAAGGATTGCGAAAGGCTGTTCCTAATCGATCATTTATGCTAGTATCATGATAAATGGATAAGGTTTATTTTATAGTTACTATCAATAGCCATAGGTTGTAAAACTTAAATGATACTCTTTAAAACAGATATGAAATAAGCGTGTAAATCGTAGTGCTTTATTTAATGAAATAGGAGTTATGTGTTTCCTTGATAGAAAAGGAGGGAAATGGATGGCATTTAAGAAAAGATTAAGGGCTTATCGTATTGCACAAAAACTGAGTTATGAAGAACTTGCTTTATTATGTAATGTAACACCATGGACCATCAGAAGATGGGAACTTGGATTAGGTAAAGCAAATGAAGAGCAAATGGCAAAGTTGATTAAGCTTTTGCACATCCCAGAGGAAATAAGTGAGAATAGCATGCCAATTAAGCAGCGTATGGGTAAGGATAAAAGTACTTTTTTTAAAGGTTGTGAATATACTTCTTCCTGCAAAGTATTTGGGATTCCTTTGCTTGCTGTTCAACTTGGTTTGGGAAGGAACAGAAATGGAAAACGACGAATAGCGAAAGGCATCATTGCCATCGGTAATACAGCTGTGGGGGTGATATCGCTTGGCATGATGAGCTTTGGTATTTTATCTTTTGGCCTATTAAGCTTTGGCTTCCTTTTTTGTTTAGGTGTGTTGGCAATCGGAGTGTATGCTTTAGGAGCGCTAGCTATAGGCTATATCAGTGTTGGTACTTTAGCTATTGGCATGTATAGTATCGGGGTTATTTCCATTGGCTTTGAAGTAAGCTTTGGTATCGTTGCTTATGGGCATCTGACAATCGGAACGCACGCTTTTGGTGATACGATGCTTCTCTTGGCGAATAAACAAGATTGTTATTTAGATAGTACAGCGATGAAAACCGTGATGCTATTGTTGGCAGAAAACGATTATCCCTTTTTGATACGCTTCCTTTTAACACATATCCCTATCTGTATATGATCAAGGGGATGCGTATAAAAGTCATTGTTTCGCAAGTTAATTTATGTTAGAATAATGCGTAAATGCGAGGTGATGCTATGAAGAATATGACACAAGGGAATGTTATGAAATTGTTGTTGAGTTTTGCTGTTCCGGTCCTTTTGGGAAATATCTTTCAGCAATTTTATACTATGGCAGATACGATGATGGTAGGACAGATTTTAGGGGTACGTGCCTTAGCTGCTATGGGAGCTACTGCTTCCTTATCCGGTTTGGTCATTGGTCTGGTAAGTGGTGTATCTATGGGAGTATCAATATTGATAGCACAGTATTACGGGGCTAGGGATCAGGAAGGCATGAAAATGGCAACTTATGGATGTATTTTGTTATGTATGTCCAGTGTGGTAATTATCGTGCTTGCCGCGATGCTTTTAAAGACACCAATTCTTTCCTTACTTCAGACACCGAAAAGTATTCTTTCGATGGCAGATGGGTATTTAACTATCATATTTATGGGATTGTTTATTACTATGGCATATAATATGATGGCAAGTATGTTACGCTCAATTGGTGATAGTAAGACACCATTATATTTTCTCATCATTGCCTCTTTAACCAACATCGCCTTAGATTATCTTTTTATTGCTCAATTGCATTTAGGCATCAATGGAGCTGGCTATGCCACCGTACTGGCACAGTTGTTAAGTGTAGTATTATGCTTCCTGTATATGAGAAAGAAATATCCAATGTTTTTCTTGAAAAAAGAAGAATGTCATGTAGAAAGAGAAGTTTTTCTGAAACAAATGTCTATGGGGATTTCCATGGGGCTTATGAATTCCATTGTATCCATCGGTTCAGTAGTCTTACAGAGTGCAGTGAACAGTCTGGGAGAAATGACCATTGCGGCACATGTGGCAGCACGCAAAATTGTGGAGATGTTTATGCAGCCACTGATTTCCATTGCCATTGCTGTTACAACCTTTGTTTCACAAAACTTAGGTGCTAAACAGTATCATCGAATCCGAGAAGGTATGAAAAAAAGTGTATGGATAAGCTTTGGTTGGGTAGGTATCGTCATCTTATTATCCTTTACATGCATTGATTTCTTTATTGGCTTCCTTGTCAATAAGCAACAGACACAGGTTGTTTCACTAGCGGCTTATTATACCAGAATCAGCAGTGTATTTTATTTCATCCTTGCTATCTTATTTATTTATCGTAATGGTTTGCAGGGGCTTGGCAATGGGCGAAGTCCGATTGTATCCAGCTGTATTGAAATGGGCGTTAAGATTATTGCAACCTTTGCTTTGATACCTTTTAGCGGCTATACCGGTGTATGTTTTGCGGAGCCAATTGCCTGGTCATTGATGGGACCTTTTCTCTTTATATTCTTTTACCGGGACCTTAAGAAAAAAGAGCGTATGTTGATCTAAAGAGAAAACATATTGGATATGAAACTATATTTAAGATAAGGGAACTATAACAGACGGTAGCATTTGGAAGATCTTCATGAAAGAAAGTGTTATGTAATAAGCGAAGTGTTATCACTTCCTTTTCTTTTTGTTAATGATTATGGTATACTACAGGTGCAAATTCAAGGAGTGAAGGAAAATGAAAGACTATTTAATAAAAGCATTAGCATGTAATGAACATGTGCGAATTTATATATGTTCCTCTACCGCTTTAGTTGAGGAGGCTCGCAAGCGATTTGATTTATGGCCAACCAGTGCTGCGGCTTTAGGGCGTACACTAAGTGTTGGTTCCATGATGGGAAGTATGCTGAAGAGTGATAAAGAACAATTGACCATTCGTATAAATGGCGGCGGTCCTATTGGAACCATTTTAGTTGATGCATACAGTGATGGACATGTCCGCGGCTTTGTATCCGATCCACATATCATGTTGCAATATAACGATACAGGAAAACTTGCTGTAGGTACAGCGGTAGGAAAAGAAGGTTATTTAGAAGTTATCAAAGATTTGAATATGAAAGAAAACTGGAGTGGCACTGTCGCTTTACAAAGTGGAGAAATCGGTGATGACTTTGCATATTATTTTACGGCCAGTGAACAGACACCATCCGCAGTATCTGTAGGCGTACTTGTAAATCCAGATAATGCTATTCAGGCTGCCGGCGGCATGATCATTCAAATGATGCCAGATGCAGAGGAAGAAGATATTGTAAAAGTAGAAAACATCATAGCGCATATGGAACCTATTTCAAAATTGATCAATGAAGGGGAAAGTTTAGAGGATATTCTTACTTCATTGTTTGATGATGCAACAATCTTATCTAGTCAGGAAATAGCATTTCGCTGTCATTGTGATCGAGCGACTATGAAACGGGTATTAGTAACATTGTCAAAAGAAGAGCGTAAGAAACTGATTGAAGAAGATCATGGTTGTGAGATTACCTGCAATTTCTGTAATGAAAAATATTATTTCAATGAACAGGAGCTGCGTGATTTGGAAGGATTCATAGAACGTTATGCAAGATAAATCGTGGAAGATACGCGATATCACCATACCCAATCAAGTTGTTATTGCACCTATGGCTGGTATCAGTAATCCGGCTTTCCGTGTGATTTGCAAACAATTTGGCGCAGGATTGATTTATACGGAAATGGTAAGTGATAAGGCGTTATATTATGAAAATGAAAAAACATTGCATATGACAGCAGTTGAAAAAGAAGAACATCCTTTGACCATGCAAATCTTTGGACATGATATTGAAACGATGGTCTATGCTGCTAAGTTACTGGATGAAAAAAGTGATTGTGATATCATAGATATCAATATGGGATGTCCGGTGAATAAAATAATCAAATCCAATGCCGGCAGTGCCTTAATGAAGGATATTGATCATGCGGTTACAATGACGAAAGCAGTTGTCGATAGTGTAAAAAAACCGGTTACTGTTAAGATGCGTATAGGCTGGGATATGGATAGCATCAATTGTGTCGAACTGGCAAAAGGGTTAGCATCTGTCGGTGTGTCTGCTTTGGCCGTACATGGCAGAACACGGAAACAAATGTATGAAGGCAAAGCTGATTGGCAATATATCAAAGCTGTCAAACAAGCTGTTTCTATTCCGGTTATGGGAAATGGTGATATACGCAGCAGTGAAGATGCCAAGTGGATGTTGGATACGACTGGTTGTGATGCGATCATGGTAGGTCGCGGTGTATTAGGTGATCCATGGCTGATCAAAGAAATTGCGACATATTTGGCTACCGGTGAAAAGCTGCCACCGGTCAGTGTGAATGAAAAATTTACCATGGCAAGACTTCATGCAAAACGCCTCTGTGATTTAAAGGGTGAACATGTGGGTATGCGGGAAATGCGTGGACATGCCGCATGGTATGTTAAAGGTTTACCAAAAAGTCATCAGTTAAAAGACAGTTTGACAAAGATGGATACATATGCGCAGATGGAAGAAATTTTATGTGCATATGAAAAAGTATATCAAGAATATATAGATAGTTATGTGCCATCCCAACGATAGCTGTTTTAGGCGAAGTGTTTCCATATGTAGGGGGCACTTCGATAATAAGGAAAAGTTGTTTAATAATAAGAACTCTAAAATTTGGAATACACCAAAAAAGGAGTTCTTTTTATTTGATCTTTCATCTTTATATCATATAATTATCACATAATAATTAAGAAATTTTCCCTTGGAATTGCTTGTTGTTTTGTGACGTACCTGTTATAATGACATTATAATTTGAAGGAGGATGCGTATGCCAAGAACAATGTATAAAGAAGAAACGATCATTCAAAAAACACAGGAAGTCGTTCGCGGCTTTTATGATAGAGATATCATAAAAACAACGCATCTAATGAGTGATGACTTTATGTATATCGGGCCTAATGATTTTCAATGGTCCAAAGGATCTGATGAATTCAAACGAATAACGGAGAAAGAATTGCATGAACCAGCTGCCATAGTATCCGATGAAGAATATCATCTTTTGTTTCATGAACGCGGTGTTTGGGTTGTTTATGGTCGCTATAAGATCATGGCGGCATTAGAGGATGATAACAGTATCTATGCACATGTTCGTTGCACGTTTATCTGGAAACTGATAAAAGGGGAACTATCACTTGTACACATCCATAGCTCACATGCACAGGATATTCCTTTAAGTCAAGCGGGTTTAATAGAAGAACCATTTACGGAGGATACAGAATTCTTTGCTTATTTAAAACAATTGGCATTGATGAATACCAATCTAAAACGCCTTTCTTTCCGAGATAGAGAAAAACATTATCGTTATTTATTGCCTTCTGAGATTTTATATTTAAAAGCAGCGGGACAATGTACTATAGTGTATACAAAAAATGAAAGCTTTGAAGTTTGGGGATTGTTAGCTGATTTTGAAAAGAAATTACCGGAGGTGTTCCATCGTATTCATAAAAGCTATTTGGTAAATTGTATGCAAATTGACAGTATTCAAAGATATCGGGCGAAATTGAAATATTCTGCCACAGAATTACCAATATCGAAAGAACGGTATATGGAATTGAAACGTTATCTCCAAAGATAGATTATATACATCGTCTATTTAATATCATCCACATTACGTATTGCAAATGCTTTGGATTGGTATTGTTTAGGCGTTTTTCATCGAAAATCATTTGACAAACAAATGCATTCTCTATATAATCATAAACGTAATAGGCGATGAAGAGAGAGTAGGTTATTGAGTAACTGACAGAGAGTCCCGCTAAGCTGGAAAGGGATAGTGATACAATAGCTGAAATAAAGACTTGGAGCCTTCCAACAGGACGTTACATCTGCGTTAAAGATGGACTTAAAGAAAGTCACTAAGGTCAGTTAGGGAAACCGGCTGATAAATTAGGGTGGTACCACGATGTTAACTCTCGTCCCTATGCGGAAGAGAGTTTTTTTAATGGATAAGGAGCGTAAAAAATGGAAAAGTTAACGGAACAGGAAAAAATTCGTCGACAAAAAATGGAAGAACTCAAAGAAATGGGTATTGAGCCATTTGGACAAGCGTATGAAAGAACACACAAAAGTGGACAGATTCGTGCAGAATATGAAGGCTGTACAAAGGAAGAGCTAGAAGAAAAGAATGTGACGGTAAAAGTTGCCGGTCGTATCATGACAAAGCGCAGACAAGGAAAAGCCGGTTTTATGCACATTCAAGATATTGATGGACAAATTCAGATTTATGTACGTAAGGATGTTATTGGCGAAGAAGCTTACGAAGTATTCAAGAAATCAGATTTAGGTGATATTGTTGGTATTGAGGGTAAAGTCATGAAAACCAATCATGGCGAGCTTTCTGTTAAGGCGGAAGTGTATACTCATCTAACAAAAGCATTGCGTCCATTACCTGAAAAGTTCCACGGTCTTCAGGATAAGGAAGAACGATTCAGAAGACGTTATGTTGACTTGATTATGAATGAGGAAAGCAAGCGCATTGCCGTAACACGACCAAGAATCATCCGTGCGATTCAGCGTTACTTAGATGGTAAAGGGTTGATGGAAGTGGAAACACCGGTATTGCAGCCAATTTTAGGTGGAGCAGCCGCAAGACCATTCATTACACATCACAATACTTTAGATATGCCTTTCTATTTGCGTATCGCAACAGAATTACCATTAAAGCGATTGATTGTCGGTGGTTTAGAGGGTGTATATGAAATTGGCCGTTTATTCCGTAATGAAGGAATGGACGCAACACATAATCCAGAATTTACAACAGTGGAGGCTTATGTTGCTTACTCTGATTTGAATGGTATGATGGATTTGATTGAAGGTTTATTTGATTATGTCGCAAATGAGGTATTAGGCACAACCGAGATTACTTATAATGAAAAAGCTATTTCTTTAAAAGCACCTTTCAAACGTTTGCATATGGTAGATGCAATCAAAGAAGCTTGTGGTGTAGATTTCTGGAAAGAAATGAGCTTTGAGGAAGCTTGTGAGATTGCGAAGGAACATGATATTGAAGTAGAAAAGAAGCATAACAGTGTTGGTCACATCATCAACTTATTCTTTGAGAAATATGTTGAAGAAACATTGATTCAGCCTACTTACATCTATGGACATCCAACATCAATTTCTCCATTAGCAAAGAAGAATGCACAGGATCCACGTTTTGCGGATCGTTATGAATTGTTCATTGATGGACATGAATATGCGAATGCTTTCTCTGAGTTGAATGATCCAATTGATCAAAGAGAGCGTTTTGAAAATCAGTTAAAGCTGCGTGATCTTGGGGATGATGAAGCGAATGAAATGGATACGGATTATGTAGAGGCGTTGGAATATGGGTTGCCTCCTACAGGCGGTGTTGGTTTGGGTATTGACCGCTTTGTGATGTTGCTGACTGGGCAGACAACGATCCGTGAGGTGTTGTTGTTCCCACATATGAAGAATAAGTAAGAGTTCGTACAACTACCATACACATAGCATACAACGCTAAAAAGCCGATAACGAAAGGGTTTTTGGCATCATACAGGTAGCATATAAACGCATATAAAAAGCGAAGATTTTTTGCATAAAAACACGATTTTTCCGTGAAAAGTCGTAAAAAAGTCGTGAGAATGGCCAGTTATCATTATGTATAATTGGTCATTTTTATTTGAAATTAAGATTAATTTCTAGTGCTGTGGTATTAAAAATGTCATCGTGCTATAATAAGAAATATAGGTAAATTCGAATTTTTTAGGAATGAAAAGTATGAGTGAATACACATGTGAAAAAGTGTCTTTTAATATAAAACTAAAACACAAGCGTGTTGATATACTCTATTGAGAGATGTATTCGGAGTACGTAAATAACTAAAGAAAGGTTGATGAGAAAAATGGATAATAATTTAATGGATATTAATCAACTTATTAAAGCAGAAAAGACAGAAGATATTGTATCAGATTTAAAAAACATAATTGAATTATCTCAGAAACAGGCATACCAAGCGATCAATACTGCTTTAGTTTATAGAAATTGGTTGATAGGTTATAGAATAGCAGAAGAAGAACTAAAAGGTGAAGATCGTGCTGAATATGGGACAACACTTATTAGAAAATTATCAAAAGAACTTACAAATGAGTATGGTAAAGGATACACAAAAACAAATCTTTATAGTTTTTATTCTTTTTATAAAATGTATCCAAACATTTTCCACTCAGTGAGTGGAAAATCTGTTCCATTACTTAGTTGGACTCATTATCGTACTTTAATACAAGTAAAAGATGAAAAAGCACGTAACTGGTATGAAAAAGAAGCTGCTCAACAAGCTTGGAATGTTAGAACCTTACAACGTAATATTGCATCACAATACTATTACCGTTTACTTAAATCGCAAGTAAAGGATCCAGTAGTTGAAGAGATGAAACAATTAACAACAAAATATCAATATGACAAGTTAGAATTTATTAAGAATCCAGTGATTGCGGAATTTTTATCTTTACCAACTAATACTTCATTTACAGAAACAGAGCTAGAAACAAGTATTATTAGTAACTTGCAAAAATTCTTAATGGAACTAGGAAAAGGATATGCTTTTGTTGCACGGCAACAACATATCCATACGGAAAAACAAGATTATTTTATTGATTTGGTCTTCTATAATTATTATTTAAAATGTTTTGTGTTAGTCGATTTGAAAACAGAAAAAGTAACGCATCAAGATGTAGGGCAAATGGATATGTATGTAAGAATGTATGATGAATTAAAACGAACAGAAAGTGATAATCCAACCATTGGCATTATCTTATGTTTAGAAACAGATGAAGATATTGCACGTTATTCAATATTGAAAGGTAATGAACAATTATTTGCAAGCAAATACAAGTTGTATTTACCATCCGATGAAGAATTAAGAGCAGAAATTGAATCACAGAAAACAATATTTGAATTACAAAATAATGAAAAGTAATAAGTATCTTGCGAGGTTATATTTATGTAGAGATCAATAAATAATACTATTATTCCAGTAACGATTTTCACGTGTAAATAAAGTTATAATTTTACGCACTAATGACTAACTTCTGTTATTTCCTTGTTGCATTACTCATAATTACATACAACTGCATACAGATAAAATATACATGATAGATAGAAGCATATAAAAGACGTAGATTTTCCGTGAAAAGTCGTAAAAAGTCGTGAAAAAGTCGTGAGAATGACCAGTTATCGTAATGATAGTTGGTCATTTTTTTGAAAATGAGTTTGATTTCTTGTGATGTGGTGTAAAAAATGATAATATGCTAAAATAAGATATAGCTATCATCTACACTTATATAGTACGAAATAAGAATTTGTGAGGACAAGGTTATGAACTTAAACAAAGAATTATACAGTATAATTTTTAAAAGGAAATCGTTTCATTTATTTAGAAATATTGGAAATGATTCTATATCTGCAAATGACATTGAGAATATCAAAGAAATATATAAGACACTTATCCCGCTATGTCCCGATATAAAAACAGCAATTAAAATTGTTCCTGCGAATGAAACTACTTGTAAACGTGGTCAACAGTTCTGCATTTTGCTATACAGTGAAAAGAGAGATAATTATTTGCAGAATATTGGGTATTTAGGCGAGCAATTAGATTTATACCTTGTTTCACAAAACATTGGAACACTATGGTTTGGAATTGGAAAGACGAATGAACCGTCATATGATGGTCTTGATTTTATCATAATGATTGCAATATCAAAAGTAGATGATGAAAGAAAATTCCGCAAAGATATGTTCAAGAGCAAACGAAAGTCTATGGATGAAATTTGGTTGGGAGAACCACTTGGGGGAATATCTGATATTGTTAGATTTGCCCCCAGTGCTTGCAATACACAGCCCTGGTTAGTAGAACATACTGATACCCTTTTAAATGTTTATAGGTATAAAAAGCAAGGTAAGCGAGGAATAATGCCTGCTGATAAAGTGTCTTTCTATAATCAAATTGATATTGGAATTTTCTTATACTTTCTTGATTTATGCTTGCAACATAAAGATATAAAGTATGAAGTACAATTATACACAGACAATGGGGCAGATGAAGAAAAAACATTAAACGCGGTTTATAAAATACTTTCATAATTCCCGTTATAAGATGTCATAATAAAGGCAATGAAAGACATATTTGATTTTGAGGAGTTTATGATGACAGAATTATTTGATGTATTTCCATATATAGAAAACGATAAAGTAATTATAAGAAAAATGGACATGAACGATGTTGCAGCATTGCCAGAGATTAGCAATAACGACAATGTTTATAAGTACATATCACCGTTTTTATATAAGGAAAGTAATAAAATGTTAGAGACTGCGATTAAAAATTTAGGTGGAAGAGATTTTGAGAAGAAAAAGCTAATAATTTCTAATGATGGAATATTTAGCAAGCAAAATTGGAATTACAACACTTAACGCATTTGTATAGAAAAATGTAGATAATTTGAATATCCGATAATTTCCAGTTTGTAAAGCGAATCTGAAGTATGACGCGATGTCATGCTTTTTTTGGATTGTCTAGTGTAACTCAAATAAAAAGATATTTCAAGAATAGACTTTTTAAAGGTAATAAGTCTATAATGTAAGAAAGTATGAAAGAAGATACAACAATACCAATAACAAGGCAAATAGGTAAATTAGAAGTTGATGAGGAGGTTTTGTATGGGGTTGTTTGATAGGTTTAAAAAGAAAAATTCAGAAAAAGATGTAGTTAAGAAAAAGCAATCAGCAGAAAAAACAAATAAAATTAAAAGTGGTACAAAAAGAAAAACTTTAGTTAAAGATTTTGATGAAATTTTTGAAAGAGGAAACGAAGAAGAAATAAAAGCAATATTTGAAAAATGCGATATCAATGCATATGGTGGGTACGATAAAACGAATGCCCTTTCTTTTAAACTTTCTGAAAATATAATGAAATGGCTTGTTGAACAAGGGGCAGATATTGATTATAAAGACACTTATCATAATACACCGCTCCACCACCAAGTGATAAATCCAAACGGAAATCCTGAATTTTTAATTCGATTAGGTGCCAATATAGAAGCTGTCAATTCAAGAAATGAAACACCATTATTTTATGCTACACAATACTTTCGTCTCAATCATCTAAAAACCTTAGTTGAAGCAGGAGCGAATATAAATGCTAAAAATGATATGAATCAAACACCATTACTAAAAGCAATGGCTGTTGCAAAAAATGCGAATATCCCTGATTTGGTTATAATGATAAAGTATTTAATAGATAAAGGTGCGAAGTTAAGCGGCGAAGAGCAAAAACAAGTAGAAAGAATCGGAACTGATTTTGAATGGTTTAGAGATCGTATAAATAAAGATTATATCGATGAAATAGAAAGCAGTTTAAAAGAATTATATAAAATTTTTAATGTGATGCCAATTCCCAAAAGAGTCGTATATGATGGAAAATCAAAAATTAAGGTCAAAGCTAAAAAGTGGGAAGATCAGCATGAAGAACTATGGCAACTACTTGTTCCATCATGTGGACATGCTTCAACGTTACAAGGAGAAGTGATTAGAATTTCAGGTAAATTATCACAGGAAATACTTGATAATGGTAAGATGAATTGGGATAAAGAGTATCTACAAATGGTCCAAGCATTATTGGGGTATTTAAGTCAAGGTAATCAATTGACAGAAAGTGAAAATAATGAATTTATAAATATCATCAACAAAATCAAACAAAATCATGCTTGGAATGATGAATTAAGTAGATTAAGCGAATTATGTGTAAAATGGGTGTTATTGAATACAGAACCTATACAATTAGGTAAAGCAGAGTATAAACGCTAAAAATCCAGTTTGTGTTAAGTATTCAACTTTGAATAACGTTTGTTTGTCTTGTATTAAATTAGATGACATAATAAAAAAGCCATGTGTAATATATGAATTAAAGAGTATAAAATGCCTTATCAAGTCGTGAAAATGATAAATCCGAACGCAAAAGAGGATATGGAGTTTTTACAGGAAGTATTAAAAAAGTACGATTTAGATAATGCGGATGAGTAGTCTTTTTCCTCTTTGCAGAAGATACAGTAAACAAAAAGCCCGATCAAGAGTGCAAAGCACCACTTCTGAAGAAGTGGTAGGCACTCGACAGGACTTTTTCTTTTCTATCTTTGATACTCAAGAGGACTATAGGAATATTTTTGAAAATTTATAATTTTGTAATAAGCAATATTTAGTATTAATCCAGTCTTTTGACACTAGATAATGCATGTAAAAAAATTTTGACACAGATATTTTGTGTATTCCAAACATTTTTGATAGACAGCAAAGCATAGAAGTGGGATAGTAACTGCGAAAGGAATGGTGTTATGAAAATAGGTGTAAAGTTAAAAGAAGCAAGGTTGCAAGCAGGTTTGACACAAGAAAATGTTGCTGAGGAAATTCAAGTTACACGTCAAACAATTTCAAATTGGGAAACTGAAAAATCTTTTCCGGATATTGTTAGTGTAATTAAATTAAGCACCTTATACAACATCAGCCTTGATAAACTGTTGAAGGGGGATGAGGAAATGATAGAGCATTTAGAAAAGAGTACCAATATCGTAAAAAGCAATCAAAAATTGATAATAGCGATTATTGCAAATGTGATGATGATAATTGCTTTTATACTATTCAATGGGCTAATAATTAGCAATCAATACTTGATTATGGGCGGTTCTGCTCTTGGTATCATTGGTACTTGCTATTTATTTTATCAGATAATTAGAAAAATCTAAGGAGGAAAGTAAAATGATAGTAGTAGCTTCGATTATGGTTTTTATGGTTTTGCTCGGTGCTTTTACTTTAATGTATCAGATTTTCAGGTTAGTAGTTCTCGATGCAGAAAGCAGAGGAATGAAACACCCTACATTTTGGGGAATATTCTCACTAAGTGGCAATAATGGCGGTGGTGGGCTTATATTATATTTATTGGGAAGAAACAGATTTCCGGCTAATATGACAGAAACTACAAAAGAATCATTCGATTCTCGAAAAAGGAAAGCTGGATTGTCTTTGTGCTTCATAGCAATAGGTACAATCGCCTTGATTTTTATTGCTTTATTTGGAAATCTTTAATTAGCAAACAAAATAAGAAAAATTAAAATCAATTTATTTGGCTCATACAAGTATCATGTCTTGTGCGAGCTTTTTCTTTCTCTCTTTTTCGCATTTCCAAAAGGTATAAATGGTACTCCGTTTATATTCCAAATTTGCGGAAAGAGGGTGAGAGACAGATGAAGATATTGCACGTTATTCAATATTAAGAGATAATGAGCAATTGTTTCAAGTAAATACAAATTGTGTTTACCGCCCGATGAAGAATTAAGAGCAGAAATCAAATCACAGAAAGCAATATAGAGGTTATATTTAGGGAGATATTAATAAATTTCCAGAATACTTTTATGAATTAAGATTGAAACACAATAACTAATAAAGGATTATTTGAAGGGAAGTTCAATCAAAAATGCCCATTGACTATTTTCTCATATGAAGAACAAGTAAAATTGCACCCTTTACAAAGCGTGGATTTTTCAATAGCAGAAAAAAATGACAACGCTTATAACAGCATGATATAATGCAGATAAAGAAAAATTTGAATTTAGAGGGATAATTGATTATGAATAAGGTATGGTCAGAACTGAATAAAATAATGCAAGCGCAAATCAAAAAGAAAGATACCTATGAAGCAGGCATTGCTACACTATTTGATTTGCGAAATCAGTTAATGGAATGCTTAACATCCTTTCATAAGGAATTGAGTAGAAAAGATTTTGACGCAATTCCGTTTATAAACACAGACGGTTATCATAGTAAAACGATTGCATATTCAATTTGGCATATTTTCCGAATTGAAGATATAGTTGCTCATACATTGATAAATGAGAGCGAGCAAGTTTTTTTTGCGGGAAACTATCAAGAACGTATCAATTCACCTATAATTACAACAGGA
Organism: Longicatena sp.; assembly: GCF_982403165.1. Lineage (NCBI taxonomy): Bacteria > Bacillati > Bacillota > Erysipelotrichia > Erysipelotrichales > Erysipelotrichaceae > Longicatena > Longicatena sp. The sequence continues at coordinate 2,553 of NZ_CEVYEL010000005.1, read as the reverse complement.
AATGAACTGGTAAAAGAGCAGATTGCAGATTTTTCAAAACAGCTTAACTTGAAAGAACTTTATTCATATATATCTGAGGTAAAGGATAGCACTGAGAAGATAATCAATAGTTTATCTTATGATGAATTGAAAAAGAAAATATCAGAAGAAAGAAAAAAACAGTTAAAATTATTGAATGTTGTAAGTAAGGATGAAAATGCAAGTTGGCTCATTGATTATTGGTGCGGTAAAGATATTCGTGGGCTAATACAAATGCCATTTTCAAGACATTGGATTATGCACATAGAAGCAAGTTTGCGTATAAAAAATAAGATACATTCATAAGCACAAATCGCCGTTTTTAGAACTAAGAAAATTGGAAATTAGAAATGAGGTGTTTTTATGGAATATCTTAGAGTAACTAATGAGAATATAGACAAAGAGCATATATGCTGTGCTATTTCAAATAACAATGATATTCAGGTATCATCAAAAAAGGCTTGGTTACAAGAACGATTTGATGAAGGCCTAATTTTTCTAAAGAGTGTAGCACGAGGAAAGTGTTTTGTTGAGTATATTCCTGCTGAAAACGCTTGGAACCCAATTGTTGCAGATGATTTTATGTATATTAACTGTCTTTGGGTAGCTGGATCATTCAAGGGGCACGGATACTCAACAGACTTATTAAATGCGTGTATTGAAGATAGTAAAATCAAAGGAAAAAAAGGGGTATGTATTCTATCTTCCAAAAAGAAAAAACTCTTTTTAGCTGATCCTAAATTTTTAAAATACAAAGGTTTTACCGTTTGTGATGAAGCAGATAATGGTATTCAATTATGGTGTTTATCATTTGACAGCAATGCTTCTTTACCTAAATTCAAAGAGTGTGCGAAACACCCTCACATTGATGAAATGGGATATGTTTTATATTATACCTGTCAATGTCCATTTAACGCAAAATATGTCCCTATTGTAGAAGAAGTCGCAAAAGAAAAGGGCGTACAGTTTAAAGCTATTCATTTGCAAAGCAAAGAACAAGCACAAAGTGCACCTACGCCGATTACAACGTATGCTCTGTTCTATAATGGGAAATATTTAACTAATGAACAGATGAATGATAAGAGATTTTTAAAGTTGTTGGCAAAATAAATTCCGTTTATCTTATTAGTGAACCCTTAAAAAGGGTGATATAATGGCAGATTTTAAGTATCAGGGTTAATCTATTTATGATGAAGAATACGGGCAGGGAGAACCACTTATTTTCTTACATGGCAATACGGCTTTCTCTAAAATGTCTGGACTTCTTTTGCCGTTGTACATAGATAAATTCAGAATAGGATAGTTGATATTAGCTGTCCTGTTTTACGTTTAAAATGATGGATTTTATAAATATTTGGTAAAAATAGTGCTAATTTCTGGTGATGTGGTATTAAAAATATCATCGTGTTATAATGAGGCATATAGGTAAATTTGAATTCTTGAAAATGAGGAGAATATGTGATGAAAGACGTATTAGAATTTGCTAATAGAGATGAATTTAGAAAATGGTTATCTTATAATTGCTTATCAAACGAGGGCGTTTGGATTTTATTTAGAAAATCAGGAGAACCAAAAACAATAAAGGCAAATGAAGCACTTGAAGAAGCATTATGTTTTGGGTGGATTGATGGACAAATGCAAAGACTTGATGATAAAACTTATAAAAAATATTTTTCAATGCGTAGGCAAAAAAGTAAGTGGTCGGAAAAAAATAAAGCATTAGCAGAAAGCCTTGAAGAAAGAGGTCTTATGACTGAATATGGCAGAAATAAAATGGAAGAAGCTAAAAATAATGGACAATGGAATGCACCAAAAGCTCTTGAAATAACAGAAAAACATATATTAGAAGTATTGAATGTTCTAAAAGAATATGAACTTGCTTATAAAAATTTTCAATCAATGTCTCCATCAGTTAAGAAAACTTATACGAAAGCCTATTTTGATGCTAAGACGGATAAAGGTAGAAAAAAGAGAATTGATTGGATGGTAGATAGACTTAATAAAAATTTGAAACCAATGTAGCAAATTGAAAATACCAGTTTGTTTGTAACTTCGGTAAACTACCATTATTTTCTCATTGATTTTTTATAATCGCATACAACTGCATACAGGTAAAATTTACCCACAAGATAGACGTAAATAAAAGATAGACTTTCTGTAAAAATTGTGAAAGTGGCGAGTTATGGTAATACAAAATTGGTCATTTTTCTATCTGAAATTAAAGTTTAATTTCTAGTGATGTGGTATTAAAAATTCCAGAATGTTATTAAAAAATATCAATTTTGAATGTGCTTGAGTCCCAGTTGGAATTGCACAGCCCACATAATTTCAAATTTTATAATCAGACATCGGCTTGTCCGATTTTTATATTAAAATTTTTAAACCTGGAATAAATCTTTCCTATTGTATAAGAGGTAATAGTAAATAAAATTATTAGAGAAAGATAATTATAATATTATATGAGAAATTTTTTACAATAAAGTATCCTACTGTTACTAAGGAACCGGTAATAGTTGCTGGAACAAAGAAGATATT
>NZ_CEVYEL010000004.1:0-80498 GCF_982403165.1 Longicatena sp. | reverse complement strand
GTAATATGTATAGCTCAAGATACCTGCATTCTTTTTAATTACTACTACACATCTCTATTAGGATAAGTATAATTAGAATAATATTCAAGGAATAAACAAAAAACGAATTCGTAATACTTATAATCGCTTATGCTTATTATAAGAGCACAGGTAGTACACAAAACAATTTTATAAGTTAAAAGTAATATAAGTAACTATAACATGAATCAACTAACCTACTCTATTGTGAAATAAAAAGGGGTATTCTATTGATAAAGAACATCCCTTTTATTAAACATTGTTATTTTACAGCATCCTTCAGAGCTTTAGCAGCTTTAAATTTAGGAGCTTTTGATGCAGCGATTGGTAATGGTTCTTTTGTAGCAGGATTGATACCCATACGAGCTGGACGCTCAGCTACTTCGAATTTACCGAATCCAGATAAATCAACTTTTCCGCCGTCTGCCAGTGTTTTTGTAATTTCTTCAAATACTGTATCAACAGCAACTGTTGCATCTTTTTTTGTCATTTCCAGCTTTTCAGCTACGACTTCAACCAATGCTTTTTTATTTAAGATTTCACTCATGTCTAATTACCTCCAACATAGATATATGATACCATTTGAAGGCTTTTTTTTCAATATATTTCGTTAATTATTCAAATAAAGTTATGACTAATTATATCGTTATAACACGATAGCAATCACATTTCCTTTTCCTTTATTAACGAGTTTTGTCAAGATATCTTGAAGTCTAGCTCTTGCTGCTTCCGGTATCATTGAAAGTTTTGCATTCAATCCATCGCGAATTAGATCGGAAAGCTTTCTACCAAAAATATCACTATCCCAGATAGTTTCATCATTCTTACCTTCATCACGAAGTAAATAGCGAATTAGCTCCTCACTTTGTTCCTTTGAACCAATGATTGGCTCAAAAGTGCTTTCAACATCCACTTTGATCATATGGATGCTTGGAGCGACAGCTTTTAGCTTCACACCATAGCGGCTCCCCTGCTTAACAATTTCTGGTTTACTTAAAGCGATATCCTGTAAGGATGCACTAGCAAAACCATATCCTGTTTGTTTAACCATTTTCAGGGCACTGCTTACAGCATCATATTCCCTTTTTGCTTTACTATAGTCTTGCATTAGGGATATAAGCTCCGCTTTATCTTTAATATCCTTACCAATAATCTCTTTTAGTATTTCATTGTACAAACCAGATTTTATAGTGATATCAACATTCACTATTCCCTGCCCAGTATCAATGGTCGCAATATTGCTTGATTCAATATTATCATTCGTATCTAATATGTCCGTGATACTCTCTACTTCACGTAGCTTTTCGACACTGGACATGCTTTCTTCTATGGTATCCTGAAAACTTTTTTTCAACCAATGTTCATCATTCAATACAGCAATCCATTGCGGCATATTTATATTAATTTCCGATACAGGAAATTCATAAAGAGCTTCTCTTAAAATATACTGAATGTCCGCTTCACTCATATGATTCACAGCAACGGCTAATACTGGAACTTGATATTTCTCTTGTAGTTTTTCAACAACAGCTTTACATGTTGGAGAAGCTGTGTCTACACTATTTACAATAACAATAAATGGCTTTCCAATAGCTTGCAGTTCCTCAATGACTTCAGCCTCTGCTTCTATATAAGCCTCTCTGGATAAATCGGATATCGTTCCATCTGTTGTAATTACAATGCCAATGGTAGAATGATCTTGAATTACTTTTTGCGTTCCTGTCTTAGCAGCTTCGTTAAACGGTACTGGTTCATCATTCCATGGTGTTCTTACCATACGAATGCCATCTTCATCCTTATATCCTTTTGCTTCTGGTATAACATAGCCAACACAGTCGACAAGACGTACATTAACCGTAAAACCATCATCAAATTCAATTGTAGCGGCATTGTTTGGAACGAATTTTGGCTCTGTGGTCATGATCGTCTTTCCAACACCAGCTTGTGGCAGTTCATCGATCATTCGGGCTTTTTCATATTCATCATGTACGTATGGAATGACGGCTTTTTCCATAAATTCTTTGATAAACGTTGATTTACCAACGCGTACAGGACCGACGATTCCTAAGTATATATCACCACCGCATCGCTGAGCTATATTTTTTAAAATCTCTGTGGTATCCATAGTTTGTCCTCCCTTAGTCATTCTAAACTTATGATAAAGACACTGGGTTTATGCCTAATCAAAGAAAGAACATTGAAAAAGAACCTATTGAAAGGTTCTTAATGTAGTTGAGCCAATAACTCCATAACACATTGTTCTAAATCTTCATTACATACACCGCAAACGGTTCCTGCACCCGTCTTATCTTGTACTTCTTGAACTGTTCTAGCACCTTCATCAATGGCCTGGCGTATATCTTTTACAGATACGCTCATACAGGTACAAATAATATCTTCATCCTTCATGATAATTACCTCCTGTAGTTATTATTGTGCGAACAATAGAAAAAATACCTTTTCAGGTATTTTTATTCCATATTGCCAAATTCACTTAGCGATAGCGATTTATTTTGTTCCGTTGCCCATTTTATTCCCCAATTATTCATGAATAGTAAAAGATTTTTACCTTTCAGATCTTTTAGTCGTTTTGTATCACTCGTAAGATTTAACGTATGTGGATCTAATGTTTGATCATCAATCCAGCGAACACACTGATAAGGAAGAATCTCTAATTTAATCTCAACATTATATTCACTTTGTAAACGTTGTTCTAATACATCAAATTGTAGAACACCAACACCGCCTACGATGATTTCTTCCATCCCGGTATCGATTTGTTGGAACACTTGAATTGCGCCTTCTTGTGCAATTTGCGTAATGCCTTTTGTGAATTGCTTACGTTTCATTGTATCTTTTTGCGTAACACGAGCAAAGTGTTCTGGAGCGAAAGTTGGGATTTTTTTAAACTCAAATTTATAAGATGCATCACAAAGAGTATCACCGATAGCGAAGATACCTGGATCAAAGACACCAATCACATCACCAGCATATGCCTCTTCTACAATTTCGCGGTCTTGTGCCATGAATTGCTGTGGTTGTGCAAGACGGATTTTTTTACCTTGTTGGACATGCAAGACTTCCATTCCCTTTTCAAATTTACCACTACAAATACGCATAAATGCAATACGATCACGATGTGCTTTATTCATATTTGCTTGGATCTTAAATACAAATGCTGAAAAATGTTCATCAAAAGGATCAATTTCGCCTACACTGGCTTCTCTTGGTAAAGGACTGGTGGTCATATTTAAAAAGTGTGATAAGAAAGGTTCAACACCAAAGTTAGTCAAGGCGCTTCCAAAAAATACGGGAGTCAATTCACCTTTTGCAATCGCTGCTTCATCAAATTCAGTACTGGCGATATCTAGCAATTCACTATCTTCACGTAACTGTTCAAAAAAATGATCACCAAGAATGCTGCGGAAGGTATCATCTTCAAGAGACCCTTCTGTTACTTCAGCAGCTTTCATTCCATGATCGCCGCCATGAAACGCGATAATTCTTTTATGATCACGTTCATATACACCTTTGAATTCTTTGCCAGAACCAATTGGCCAATTCATTGCATAAGTAGAAATGCCTAATTCGGCTTCGATATGCTCTAATAGCTTAAATGGATCCATTGCCGCCCTATCCATCTTGTTAATAAAGGTAAAAATAGGGATTTTACGTAACAAGCAAACCTTGAATAATTTTTTTGTCTGTGCCTCAACACCTTTTGAAGCATCAATAACCATAACAGCAGAATCAGCTGCCATTAAGGTACGATATGTATCTTCAGAGAAATCCTGATGGCCTGGCGTATCTAGAATATTAATACAGAAATCATTATATTCAAACTGTAAAACAGAACTTGTTACAGAAATACCTCTTTGTTTTTCTATTTCCATCCAGTCAGAGACTGCATGTTTATTTGCTTTTTTTCCTTTTACACTTCCGGCTTGTAAGATAGCACCACCATATAATAATAATTTTTCAGTCAGTGTGGTCTTACCAGCATCCGGATGAGAAATGATTGCGAAGGTTCTTCGCCGCTTTATTTCATTGACATAATCTGCCATATTATTTCCTCCTGACTACAATGCGTTACTTATTATAGCATGATTTTGAAAAGAAAATCCACAGATGATGAAAAAAAAGGCAGTTTTCATAAACCACCTTTACATTTCCTCTTTTAAATCACGTAGCATAAGCTCTTGTGCGCTATCTTTCGGTTTTTTACCTTCATATAGCACCTTATATATCTCATTAATAATCGGCATCTCAATGCCGCGTTTCTGGGCTACTTCATGAACAACTTTTGCAGTACGCACACCTTCTACTGTCTTTTTATTGTTTTTCCAAAAATAATCAGCTGAATTATGGATACCTATTTCATAACCGGCTTGAAAGTTACGAGAGTGTTTACTTGTACAAGTAACTATTAAATCTCCTATTCCCGTAAGTCCCATGAAAGTTTCTTGTTTACCGCCCATGGCCACACCATAGCGGATCATCTCTGTCAGTCCTCTGGTAATCAAAGCGGCTTTTGTATTATCGCCATAACCGACACCACTTAACACACCACTTGCTACTGCGATGGCGTTCTTTAAAGCAACGCCAATTTCACTGCCGATTTCATCGTGGCCACGGTAAACACGCAAATAGTCATTTGAAAATAGTTTTTGGATGCAAATAGCATCTTCTTTATTTTGTGATACTGCACAAATAGTTGTCAACATTCGCAAGACAACTTCTTCGGCATGACTAGGCCCAATTAAGGATACAACGCTTGATAAATGTGTCATAGCATGACGAATCACCTCTGACATACGCTCATTTGTTTCTGGATGAAATCCTTTTGCTGTATTTACGATGATAACAGATTTCTCTAATAAAGTATCAATCTTACGACACATTTCCTCAACCGCAATCGTAGGTACACTGAGAACGATTACATCTGCGTCCTTAACAATCGTCAAATCCGTTGTTGCATGCAAATTGGGATGCAAAACGACACCAGGAAAAAAACGACTGTTTTGATGATGCAGTTCAACATCCTCCACTTCATTTTTATTTTTGCCCCATAAAGTCACATGAACTTTATTATCACATAATACTTGTGCTAATGCAGTTCCCCAGCTACCGCTGCCGATAACTACACACTTCATATGATCACCTGTTTCTTTCTCTTGCTAAGATACGTAATGTTGTTCCTTGAAAGCCAAAGGCTTCACGTAAGCTATTTTCTAGGAAACGTTTATAGCTAAAATGCAGTAATTCTGGATCATTTACGAATAAAACAATCGTTGGCGGTGCTACAGCCACCTGCGACGCATAATAAATTTTCAAGCGTTTCCCTTTATGGGTCGGTGGTGGAGTCATTAATTGTGCATCCATTAAAACTTCATTTAACACATTTGTTTGTATGCGTAAAACGGAAGCATCATGTACATCGTCAATCATCGGCAGAATTGTCTGGATGCGTTGTTTTTTTAATGCAGAGACAAACAGAATTGGTGCATAGGATAAGTATTGAAACTGTGTCCGTATTTCTTTCTCAATACGATTCATCGTTTTTTCATCTTTTTCTACAGCATCCCATTTATTATATACGATGATAACCCCTTTTCCCGCTTCATGTGCAAAGCCAGCAACATGTTTGTCTTGATCACGAATTCCACTTTCTCCATCAATGACAACTAACACCACATCGCTTCGTTCTATAGCGCTCATGGCACGCAATACGGAATATTTTTCAATATTCTCATACACCTTGCCGCGTTTACGAATACCTGCAGTATCGATTACTACATATTCCTTACCTTCACGTTTAAAAGGTGTATCGATTGCATCTCTTGTTGTCCCTTCAATATTGGATACGATAACACGTTCTTGATTTAAAAGAGCATTTACCAACGAACTCTTTCCAACATTTGGTCGTCCAATGACGCAGAAACGCGTCATTCCATCATAATCCTTCTGTATCTTATCTGGGAAGCTGTTTACAATTGCATCTAAGATATCACCAATTCCAATGCCATGTGCACCAGAAACTGCGATTGGATCACTGAGCCCTAAATTGTAAAACTCATAGATGCTGTCACTTTGGGCAAAATCATCTACTTTATTTACTGCAAGGATAACTTTTTTTTGTGAACGCTGTAATAGACGTGCAATATATTCATCATCGTTGGTAATACCTTCTTTTCCATTGACAACAAATAAAATCGTATCTGCTTCATCTATGGCAATTTCTACTTGCATATTAATCTCTTCACGAAACGGTTGATCGGCTAGTTGTATACCGCCAGTATCAATTACCCGAAATTCTTTTGTCAACCATTCTGCTTTACCATATATTCTATCACGTGTAACACCTGGTGTGTCCTCTACTATACTTTTTCTTTCACCAATTATTCGATTAAAAATCGTGGATTTTCCGACGTTCGGTCGTCCCACGATCGCTACGATACCACTAATCATATGCATGTTTGACCATCACAGTCAAACGCCACCTCCATTCACAGTTTTTCTTTCATCAGCTTATGTATTGCTGAAACAACTTCTTCAATCGTCATATCGGAAGTATCAAGTTCAATAGCATCTTTCGCTTTGCAAAGCGGTGATGTTTTGCGATTCATATCTTGATAATCACGTTGTTCAATATCTTTGAATATCACATCGTAATCTGCCTCAATATGCTTTTCTAAATATTCTTTGTAACGACGTTTTGCGCGTGCATTCACACTTGCTACCATATAGATTTTTAATTCGGCATCCGGCAATACGATGGTTCCTATATCACGCCCATCCATGATATATCCCTTATCCTTTGCCATTTCCTGTTGCAATCTTACAAGGTGTTTTCGTACTTTAGGAAATGCTGAAACTTTACTTGCTACCATTGAAATTTCATTTTGACGTATTTCTTTAGATACATCTTGATCATTGATATAAACATTGCCATCCGCATCAAAACTAATCTGCATATATTCCATCATATGCACTAACGCTTCTTCATCATCGATATTAATTTTTTGCTGTAATGCATAATAGCCGACACAGCGATACATCGCTCCTGTATCTAGATGAGCATAGCCTAATTCTTTGGCTAGGATTTTCGCAATTGTACTTTTGCCGGCAGCACTAGGTCCATCAATTGCAATATTTATTTTCATAAATTAAAACCTCCAGCTTTCCAAATGGAATATCCAATAAATCCTATAACAACTAATAAAACAAGAATAAGAAAACATAAAACAAAGTTTAATAACTTATTCGTTTTCTCGACTCCATCACTTAAATCTGTTAATTCTTCTTCATATTCATCCATCTGAACACGTAACTGCTGTGTTTCTTCGATGAGTTTCTTATGATAGGTGTTATCTGGCTGTACATCGTCAATCTCCTGTACATCCTCTTCTTCAACATCTTCATAAACAGGAGTTATAATTTTTTTAACTGGTTCTGTAATTATCTGCTGCGTTTGCGAAACATCAGGTATTGCTTCATCATTCGTTTCCTCAATTTCAAGGGCTTCTTCCTCCTGAATATCAGAGATTAGTGTTTCCATCGTCTCCGTAGTTTCAGGCGGAGCAACTGTTTCTTGCACATCTTCTGCTATTGAATCTTCGCGTAATAAATTTTTCACTTCTTGTGCAATTTCTTCTTTGCTTAATACAGTTTTCGGACTTTCCTGGACCATTTCTGGCACTTCATCTTTTATTTCTTGTATGTAGCGTGTACGTTTGGCCCGATTGGCGGCATTTAATTGATATAAAATATCAACTTCGGTATCTTCACTTTCACGATTGCCTTTGCGAATATTATAATCACGAACCTCTTTGATGAAATCATCAAGATACTCATTAGTAAAAGTATCATTCAGATTTTCCTTGTTTGTTTCTGCCTGATCGTCAAATGCTTTTGCTCGTTTCGGCGTTTCCTCTTCTTCTTTGATCTCCACTTTTTTGAAAACAGAGGAATCAAAAGACTTCAATAAGTTTTCAGAAGCTGCAAGTGATTCATCCTGAACGGTAGCATCTATATTATTATCCATTTCGATAGATTTTCTTAGATCTTCATATTTTTTGACCCGTGATAATTTTTCCATACGAGTTACCTCCCAATCTAACTTTTATTATATCAAAAATATAGGGTCTTGAATACTTTTATTGGGAAGTTTTTGTGAAGATTCACAAAAAGAAAAGCCGCATCACGCAGCTTTTTCCTTATTTTGCACGTCCTGAGTATTTACCGTCTGCTGTTGAAACAAGGATCATTTCATCTTGTGAAATGAATAATGGAACTTTAATTTCCAATCCTGATTCCAATACGGCATTTTTGCTTGCCGATGTAGCAGTATCACCTTTTACTGCTGGTTCACATTCAACAACCTGCAGAGCTACTTTATCTGGTAAAATAACACCGAGAATTTCTCCTTCAAACATAGAAATATTCACGTTATCATTTGGTTTCATAAAATTTAATTCCCATTTCAAATGTTCCTTAGGAATCTCAATTTGTTCATAAGTTTCATTGTCCATGAAAACCAAAGCATCCTCTGCATCATACAAATACTGCATTTCTTTCTTTTCGATGTGTGCAGGCGTAATCTTATCTCCTCCACCCCAAGACAATTCAACATTTGCACCTGTTCTCAGGTTTCTTACTTTCGCTTTTACAACCATAGCACTACGTGCAGTTTTATTCTGACTCTGTTCCAGCACAACAAAAATTTCACCGTCCTGCTGTATTGTCATACCAGGTTTTAAATCATTAGAACTGATCATAATCTTTTCACCTTTCCTTACTTATCCTATTCTATTTTAATGTATTTATCGTATTTGTCAATTTTTTTTATACAAAAACACCGATTACATAAGACTTTTAAAGCGAATATCATCAATATAGACAAGTAAGGATATGAAGCTCATCAGATATAGATAAGCATACGTGTGCAAACTCATCGAGATATTAAGAAAACTTAGAAGAGCAGCCGAAACAATCGTAAAAAGCAAAGTGCATAAAAAATCCTTAGCTTCTAACGCTTTACAATTTGCTGTTTTGTAAACACCTTTTAAAAGAAAGAGGTAAATAAGAAACCAAGGAAGTAAAACAAAAAACCGTGTATTGATAAACATTAAAACATCACCTAATAACAGAAATAAAACAAAACAAATCATACTACATAGCACATTCATCATTATCACCTAGCATCAGTTTACCCTTTTCTAGGTTTCATATGCAAAAGATACAATGCTATGACATTGTTCATCTAAATAAATGTGCATAGTTTCATTGAGACAATCTCCATTTACATATACATCTGTATCTTCCCAACGAAATTGTAATGTACAATTTGCATATGTTTTGTAAAAATAGTAAGGCTTGTTTTCCACTTCCTTATCGTCTTCCTTTGTCGAATGCGATGTATCCTGTTTCTCTTCCTTCCTTTCTATCACCTCCTTATCATGTTCATTATTGACATACTCATTCTTTAACTGTTTTTGTACGGTATGTAGAATAAACACATCCATAAGATCTTCTGATTTTCGAAGTTGGGTATACGTAACCAAACGCATCGTAAATAAAGAAATACACAATAAGATGGAAGAAAGCACCCATAAGCCATATAAACTGGCAAATCCATGATCATTTGCAGCCAAGTATGACATCTTTTTCATAATGGCCTCGTTTTAAGAGCAGATGCAGACAGCTATTATCTTCATAGAAAACAGCATTGTCAACATGTTCTAAATATATTTCGTAACCGGGTGTCTTCACAATTCGCATACGATCATAAAACAACTGAATTTCCTCATCCCCTCGTTGCAAAATCACTTTTTGATTTTGCATAAGATACTCACTAGACATAGCAGTGATTTGACGCAATTGATGGATTGCTATACAATCATCAGTGAAGCGCTCATCTCTTAACAATTGTTTAACGATTGATAGACAAGGTGGTAACAATGCAATAGCAAAGGAAATGATCAAAAGGGCTAAGAGCATTTCAATTAAAGTAAAACCATGATTATTTTGCATAGATTTCCCTTACCTTTTCATTATTTAGCTCTTGATCACTGGCATACCAAGAAGTAACCGTCATACAGCAATTGATCAATAGCAAACAACAAAGCGAGCAAAGCAATAGTAAGATCAAGGCGTCCATCAACAAAAATCCTTTTTTATCGTACGTCAATAGCGCCGCTGCCGAGTTGCAACACGATGGTTTTTTTCTTATTTTGTAGCGAGCAAGTGATTGTTTGGGCTTGTGAAATGGTTCCTTGTTTAGTGTAATGAAACGCTTTTCCCTCACAGTACATATTGTCATATACAAAAAACTCCTCTCCCGCTTGTACACCATCTGTTTGAAATTGGATGTACATGCTTTTTTTAGTAAACATGGCCTTCATCTGTGCTTGTAATAAAAAGGAATGAAGCTTTTCCGTTTCACAAGTGAATACCAATTGCCGCGATGGCTTTAAAAATGGAAAAATAGCCATGATAAGCAGTAAAATACTTATTGTTACTAACATTTCTACTAAGGTAAAGCCTTTCTCATTTTGCATAAGCTTGTCCATTGGAAAGATAGATCGTATCTCCATTAGGGCAACGCTTTTGTGTGCTTTTTAAATATCCCTTTTGAATCAATGAATCCACACTTGTCGGCGTTGTCAAATTATCTACTTCGTACAATAAGATCTGTGCATTTACAACTTCTATTAAGGCTTCACATCCTTTTTTGCGAATGATTTTTTCCTTTTGTTGAATATTCGGCAATGTCAATAAAAAGACAAGAGCAATGATGGAAAGAACGATCATCATCTCTAAGATCGTAAAGCCTTTTTCGTTTTTCATAATGTAAATCCTCCTTATATCGTTTCCAGCATTTGCAAAGGCAACATTAAAATTTGAAAGACTAAGATGACAAGCACAGCGACAAATCCATAGGCAATTCCTTGTAAGAGATAACTACATTTCTTAAGCAAATGATTCCAATACTGTTCTTGTTGTATCAGATAAAGCTGCATAGGTTTATCACTTTCTTGTGTCAACATACGCATTTGTAAACAACGATATAGCTGTTTAGATAGTAACCTCTCTGTTTCCAAAACATGTAAGAATGCTTCTCCTTGTTCTAATCGTTTTTGCATACGTTTTGCCATTTCACACATCCATGAAATCGGAACTTCTTGCAAGAACTGAAGTGCATGCATCGTCGCGATTCCACATGTATCTAATTCCTTTATATATCCAGCAAATAGATAGGAACAGTAGCAACGGATCACTTCGCTTTTTTTTGCTGCAGTGTATAGAAATCGGCCACGAATCTTAGCATGTGAAGCTAAATATAAAAAAGCAAGCAAAGCCATGATTACACATATGAAAAAGCCCATACTGCATATTTGTAAAATATGTAACAGTATTTGCGTAAGGGAGAATGCTTCCTCCATCGCAAAGCTTTCTAACATTTGGGGTATGATGGCACTTGTGAAAAGTTGTAGCATTGCAAAAGAAAGAAAGAGGATAAGCATAGGATAGGCACTTTGTCGCAGGAATTTTTTCTTAAGCCCTTCCTCAAAGTCTGTCATACGTAAAGCCTCTTCCATAGCAACAGGAAGTGAACTCATACGATAAAAAAAGTAAAATGACGAATCCAGGGGCGATTATCTTCTTGCAAAATTGTAGAGAATTCTTCCCCTGCTTGCAGTTTATCATTTAGCCATGTAACGTCCCCTGGTAAAAAAGCTATTGCATCCTGTAATGAACACCCACTTTTTAAAAGTTCCATTAACATAGTAAATGATTCTTTATCGAAAGAGAAAGTCTTCTTGCGCTTCTTCTTGAATCGTACCTGCCCGAATTGCGCTCGCAATTTGCATTTCCATATTTTCATGCGTTGAAGGCAGTTCACCTTGCTTGAAATAAGTGATAATTTCATTCTGATCCAATACTTCATAGATACAAACCCTTCCTTTCCCTTTTCGTCGATGAAACAAACGCTGCGATGTTATACCTGTCAATGTCTGCCGCAAATCTTCTTTGCTCAAACCAAATTCATGCAAGCGATAGATCACCTCCAGACAACTTTTTGCATGAACACTTGTAAAAATCAGATGACCGCTCAATGCGCTACGCATCAGCATCCGGGCGCTCATCGGATCTCGTATTTCGCCAATCATTATGACATCCGGATCATGTCTAAGCAGTTCCTTAATCCCTTCTTCATAAGAAAAATGATGTTGTTCATTAATTTGAAGTTGCAGATAAGAGTCATCGACAATTTCAATAGGATCTTCTAAAGAAACAACGCGTTGTTTTCCACCTTTTGCAATATATTGCATCATGGCATGCAGAGTTGTTGTCTTGCCGCTACCAGTTGGCCCACTTAATACGATCAAACCGTTTCTAGCCTGACACCATGAGTGAAAAATCTGTTGTTGTTTTTTATCATCACTCAAAGTTTCCAGACAAATGCCTGTATGATTATTCAATATGCGAAGCACAGCCGTCTGCTTTTGCAACGTGGATAACAATGCAAAGCGAAATTGCAGGCATTCCCCTTGAAATTCATACTGAAAATTTCCACTTTGCGCCGTCTGTCCTAACCCAAGATCTAAATGCGCTATATATTTCAAGTAGTTAAACAAGCTCTTATCAGCCGCAGCACTATATATTGGCAAGACACCATCTTCACAGCGCATAGTAACTGATAATCCTTGTGTTGTACTAACAAAATGAATGTCTGTCGCTTGTTTTTGCAGCGCTATATGCAATATAGCATCCAGTTTCTCTTTCAACCCTATCGCCTCCTCACCTTTATATACGTTTTAAAATTAGAAAAAACGTAATTTCCATGAATTTTCTTCTTTTTTTATTAACCAATTGATAAAATAAAAAAAACAGTCAAATTGACTGTTCACATAGCTTAGCAATACGATTGACATCTTTGAAAATATCATAAAAATACTTATCAAATAAAATCACATTTTACTAGCTACATAGCGTGCATCACTTGCATACATGATTGCTGTTTCCTTGGTAATCTTATCTTGCTTGTAAGCTTCAATAATAGCATCATCCATGGTAATCATACCACTGGCGCGATTTGCTGTTATCGTATTTTGCATCTGATGTGTCTTTCCTTCCCGAATCAGATTGCGAATGGCTTGATTGCATAGCATGATTTCAAACACTGGTAACATCTTACCATCTTTCCCTGGCAATAATTGCTGAGAAACCACACCATTCAACACCATGGATAGCTGCACGCGAATCTGCTGTTGTTGTGTTGCTGGAAAAACATCAATCATGCGATCAATTGTATTAGCAGCGCCAATCGTATGTAATGACGAAAACACCAAATGACCGGTTTCAGCTGCTGTTACAGATATTTCAATCGTTTCTAAATCCCGCATTTCTCCAACTAAGATGACTTCAGGTGCTTCTCTAAGAGCCGCTCTTAAAGCTGATACATAATCCTTGGTATCATGATAAACTTCTCTTTGTGAAACAATGCTTTGCTTGTGGGTATGCAAATATTCTATCGGATCTTCAATTGTTATGATATGAGAATTACGTGAATTATTAATTTGATCAATGATACAAGCCAGTGTCGTCGATTTTCCACTGCCCGCAGGTCCACTTACCAGTACCATCCCTTTCATTTGCTTTGCCAAGTCAATTACGATAGAAGGAATATGCATGATTTTAGGATCTGGTAATAAAAAACTAACGATACGTAAGACGGCTGCAAAGGAATTGCGTTGACGATAAGCATTGACACGAAAACGTCCAACTTGAGGTATGGAAAAAGAAAAGTCATCATCGCCATTATGTATAAAATCTTCAATATCATCCTTTTTGGCAATCGTATAAATATCACGAATCATTTGTTCGGTATCTTGAGGCATAAGCCTTTTATCATCATATGGCTCAATTTTGCCATCTATTTTAATAGCGCAAGGAGAACCAGCGACAATAAACACATCCGAAGCTTTGCGTTTAACTACATCTTCTAACAATGCTTTAATTTCCATTTTCATCACCCTTATCTATCATCTGGCAGGTTTGTATAACAATCTCATCATTTTGTTTATGAAAAAGCAACTGCAACGCTGTTCCATTATTCATATCTTCCTCTATTATATAGAGATTTTCCTTTTTTGTATAATCTATTTTCATCTTTTTTAACTGTTCATCCAAATGTTTAGGTTCTAGTAGTCTATAGATATCCATAAGATTAGCCTTTGTTTCATAGTAATCTGTTGTAAATTCCATCTGGCGAATGGTTGAAACATAATAACTATTTGCTCTCACATATGTTAAAATAGCCAACATCAGCATAACTAAAATAACAAATAAAGCAAATAATGTTGGTATACCTAGTCCAAGGGGCAGTATATGATTCTTATTCGTACGCATGATAAATTTCTCCTAAAACAAAAGGTATCTCACATAAGATGACATCTTCATGCCATAACTGTATCTTGCCAGATGATAAAGCTTTATCGTTAAATATGATTTTCATATTGCCTTTTTGATAGTTCAATTCATCTTTTTTAATACTATCAAATCGCTGTTCAAAAGGCACATCAGATGCTATTTGCAATTCTTCAATAATACTTTGTGCTTGTAATACATCATGTTGTAAGGTAATGGCCGTTGCTTCTTTTTCTTTTGCCTTTAGTAAGAAACCTGCACAGATAGTAGCTGCTAAAGCAAAGAAAAACAAAATGATGACAAATTCCATTAAAAAGGAAAAGGATCGTTGCGTGTGTTTCATTCTATCCCGCCTTTCCATACAGATATATACTTAACTGTTCTTTTTTACCATCTTTCTCAACTGTAAAAAGGAAACAATCTTGCTTCTCAATTATTGTAAAAGCATCTACTTGAAACAGCTTAGTTCCTTCTTCAAAGGTAGGTTGATAACTGGAAACAGCCGTAATTTCTTTGATATAGCCATCCTGATAATACAAATAGGTTACCGTCTCTTTTTCTTTAATCTGTAAACAGGTAATAGGTTTTGTCACATAAGCAATTTGTCCCCGTGCACTGGCATGTTTCAATTTTGTATGCACATAAGCAAGCGGAAGACTAACATCTTCTTGCGATTGGATTGTTTCATTCAGACGGCGATAAGCAAATATTTCCGTAGATAATAAAGAAAAGGAGCCTGCCGCAAATAGTAGCAGTAACAATAATGAAACTAACAAATACAGATTATGATGCGTTTTCATAAATTCGCCCCTTTTTATAAACATCGATATGCGGAGCAATATTTGCTCCTTCATAATGATAATTAACACGATATTCTTCTTCATCTATCAATAAACCATAATGTTCTTTTAAATAAGCAATTGATGTAGGATATCTTCCTTCTATGCTATAACATTTTAAAGTTAATTTCTGAATGGTTTCCGTAATTTGTTGTTGTTCATTTCTTTTGTTGAAAGAAGCAGCTGATTGAAAACCAAACACAAATAACAATAAGATACCAAGAAATAGCAGTCCATGTAGTGTTTTTTGCATGTTACACCTCTATAGTGAAGAGAGAATACTCACCAGTGGTAACATGATAGATAATAAGACAACACCTATGATTACGGCTAATAACAATACGATGATTGGTTCAATCACATTAAGATAATGTTCAGTTTTATGTGATACTTCCTGTTGATATTCATCACTTAGCTGTTGCATGACCGCTTCCCCTTTTCCACTGGTAAAACCTATTTCAATTAAATTCAACGCAAGACCTTCATATAACTGTTCTTTGCGAATCACATCGCAAAAAGATTCACCTTCATTCATACCTTGAACACAAGCCTGCAACTTATCAATGATTTCGCAATTGGGAAGTAAAGAACATGCATATTGCATTGCTTCACGCAGATCAATGCCACTGCGCAAAAGCATAGCAAGTGCATACGTCAATTGCGCTAAAAGAGAAATATGACGAAGTTTTTTGAAAAAGGGGTTATGGAATAGAAATAAGGTTGCAGCATCTTCTTTTTGGCGTTTTGCATACAATAAGAAAACAATAAGACCCGCTGTTAGCAACAACAAAAGCCCAAAGACAGCCATTGAAAAAATTCTTCCGAATTGCATAAACATAACTGCTTGTGTAGATAAATCACTTCCCAAAGAACGTAATACATCTTGAAATAGAGGTAATACTTTCCATGCAACCACACCTACTACACAAAGCATCATCAGCAGTAAGATCATAGGATAGCTCAAAGCCTGTCGCAATTGATTGCTCATTTCATCCATACGCTGATAATAATCAGCTAATGATAACATCACTTCATCTAAATTACCACTGATTTCCCCGATGGAAATCATATGGATCGTGAAATCATCAAATACCTCACAAGCAGCAAAAGCATCTGCCAGTGTTGGCTGCTTTTCTCTTTCTTCATTTAACCGGCATACCAGTGTTTTCAATTCCTGCTCATCTAGCTGTTCAGCAATCAGATGAAGTCCCTGCTCCAAACCATAGCCTGCTTGAAGTATCAAACCAAACTGAAGAAACAACATATGACGGCTTTGCATATTTATGTTCATATCCATAACACCTCCTACTCGATTTAATAATAATAAACCGCATCATAAGATCCATCGTATTGAAACTTTTGTGCTGCAAAAGTTGGATCAATTCTAGTCCAAGTTTCCTCATCTACATAAATATCCGGATTGACCCATCCTTGTCCTTCTACATAAACTTCCACCCAAGCATGATATTCGATATCCGTATTTCCGCAAATCAAGCGTGCTGGAATATGGTTGATTCTCAACATTGCTGTCATCAAAGCAGCATAATCAAAACAAATCCCCCGCTTACGCTTCAGCACGTCTTTCAGATTTGGAATCATATATTTATTAGAAGCCTGCTTTGCTTTTGCATCATCATAAGTTATCGTTTGTGCAACTTTGTTGTAAATATCATGAATCCGTTTTAAATCATTATCCGCATCTTTTACGGTATCTAAAGCAAAGGAAATGATGTCATCACCTTTTTCATACCATGCAATTTGATTTGGATAACGAAAAGGTGATGTAGTTTCTTTTATATCGGCATGAAATTCAATCACATCTACGATGGCATATTGGTTTTGTTCCATATGTTGCAACACCTTAACGAGATAATTACCACTTCCCATTTGTAAAGGTAATGCCGTTGCTTCATCTTTGTGCAAATCGTAATTATATTTGGTTTCACCTTTCGCAATTTGAATTTTCACTTTTTTGTTATCTTTAAATTGTGCGTGAACATAAATATATCCATCATTGCATTGGGTATAGTCAATGATAGCTATTTTTGTTTTTAAAACATCCTTGCCCAGCTCTTTAGGATATAGGATTTGGTTTTCTGTAACAGCTGGAGATTTGGGATAGGATTCCATTGCCTCTTTGACCTTATCCTGTTGATTGGAGGAACAGCTTGTACAGAGTAATAAAAAAGCAATCAGCAAACAAATTTTTTTGTGCATAGCATATCCTCCTCACTTGTTATTCATTATACACCAAATCAAACCTTTACAAAACTAAAAGAATTGAAAAAGCCTGCTAGCATGCTGTTCATTCTCAATGGTAAAATTGTGTTTTAAACTAAGGAAGAAAAAAAACAGCAATAGCTGTTTAAAATTGCAGATAAGGATTCCATTGAAATTCATCCTTTAATGTCGTCCTAGGTCCATGACCAGGATATACCTTCAAATCGGGGTCCATGGTTTTAATGTATTTTAAAGACTGCATCATTTTAGTATTTGAACTTGTGGCTAAATCAGTCCGCCCGATACTACCTTGAAACAACACATCTCCACAAAATAAATGATCATCCCATAATAGCATACTACAGCCTTCGCTATGACCTGGTGCATCAATGTATCGGAAAGTAAATTTACCAATCGTATGCTCACCAGGGGTTAGTACTTGTGCCTTTGTATGAACGATGATTGGATCTCCTATTGAAAAATTTAATTGTGGATCGGTAAGCAGCGGTATATCCAAATCATTCATATATAATGGACAATGATATTTATTCACCAGCGTATCAACACCAGCAATATGGTCAAAGTGGGCATGTGTCAAAACGATGCCATCCACAATACCGTTTCGTTTGTCGATTGCCTCTTGCAATCTTAATGATTTACTACCTGGATCGATTACCAAAACATGATCATCATTCCATAATAAATAGGTATTTACCTGAACCATACCTAATACAAATGTTTCAATTGATTTCATATGTCTTCACGAATAAAAAAGACCGTAGTCGGCCCTTCTTATTTTTTCTCCTTATGTAATGTTTTCTTGTTACAACGTGGGCAGAACTTCTGAATCTGCATACGTTCTGGATTTTTACGTTTATTACGTGTTCCAATGTAGTTTTCTTCGCCACATTCTGAACATTTGAAAGTGATTCTATCTCTCATGTTGTCCCTCCTCGTACTTTGCTTGAAAATTATATCATACAATATGCAAGAATGCTAATACTTTTTACGAAATTAGTCGTACTTTTTGAAATATTCTTTTAAAACCTTCGGTAAAATCTGTGTTGAACAGATACTTGCCTCCTGATTGCTAGAATCGGCAGCAGAGGTTGGTGCACTACACACAAAGGCAACTTCCGGATCATCATATGGAGCATAACCGATTTCACTTACATTTGTATAACGATATTCTTTATTGTTTTTATATTCTCTTACCTGTGCGGTACCTGTTTTAGCTGCTATACCTTTATCCATGGCATTTAACTCCACACCACAATGATTTCCAGTGATACAAGCGCGGAAACCTTGCTGTACGGTCTTTAGGTAATCCAAATTACCTGAAAGTTGCGAAAGTACCTTGGTTTTGTTTTCATAAATCGTATAATTGCTGTTAACCTCACTTGCCGTATTCACCAACTTCGGCTGCACCTTTTTACCACCATTGGCAATCGTAGATACAAATTGTCCCAACTGTATTGGTGAATAGGTATCATACTGTCCGATAGAATAGTCTAGTAAGTTACCAGCCGTCTGTGTATAGCCAATGATGCCTAACGCTTCATTAGGTACATCTAATCCTGTCTTTGTCCCTAAACCGAACATCGAATAATATTGACGCATCTTGGTTAATGTCTTGGCTGTTGCCTCATTGGAAATATTTAAGGGTTGCCCTGATACATAGGTGCCACCTGCTAACTTTATAATAGATTTCCACATATAGACATTACTTGAAACTTCCAATGCACGCACCGCATCTACAACACCCAAATTCATAAATGAACTTTTTTCTTCTCCGGCGATATTCATCGTCGTATCATATTCTGTACTAGTTACCGTTTGCACGCCTTCATTCAATATCATATATACCGTGGCACCTTTTGCGACAGAACCTACCTGATAGTTATTCAAATAGGTTCCACTGGCGAATTTCGTCATCGATCCATCTTTGTTTTTAACAGCTCCACTTAATGCATATATCTCTCCTGTATTTGGATTCATTAATAAAACAAAGGCCTGGTTAAATGCCTCACGGCCACTTGTACCAGCATATTGCTTAACAATACTGGTCATGATATCATCAACTTTTTTCTGTAATTCAATATCGACCGTCAAATGTAGATTATATCCTTTCTTTCCAGCACTAATCTCATTTAAAACCGCTGTACCATCCTTTTCAAAGGTTACTTCACTCACCTTAGGGGTACCACTCAATAACTGCTCATATTGCTTTTCTAAGCCACTGCTTCCTACACGATCCGTTAAAGAATAGCCTAATGCTTCATAATATTCACGCTCTTCACTTGGAACACCTTGTTTGGTGGTAGTGACACTACCTAAGACATCACGTAATGTATCTTTATAAGGATATTCGCGTTTCCAAGAACCAAAGTCCACATCAAAACCTCGATACTCATCCTTATGCTCCATCAAATAGGCAACATCTTCATTCGAAGCATCTTCAACAATGACCTTAATTGAATTACTAGGTGATTGATTCATTAACAGATATACACTAAATGCGTTTTTATCCTCTTCACTAGCTATTTCATCTACCATTTTTTCTGTAATGCGTGAACGCACAAGTTTATCCTTATCACTAGCTTTTGTCAATGTAGCTAATTCTTCATCACTTAATAGATGATTCCCTGTACGATCTGCATTACCGTTTTCATCACGATATAAGAATAAATAGAGATCTTGCATGTCGCTTTTTGTAAATGTTTCATGCTTAATATGAAATTGTTTGGCAAATTTCTGAGCCAGTTCCCATTTTTCATTACTAGTTACATCCTTTGGCGGAAAATATGTAATGTTATGTGCAGATGCCGTTTTTACGACCAATTTGCCATTGCGGTCATATATTTCACCACGAGGTGTCTGAAACCGCTGTTGTTGAGAAGAATAATTCACCAACTTTGTTGTATAATCTTCATGATCACGCACTTGTATAAAGACCAAACGTATCGTTATTGTTGAAAATAATAAAATCACAATCATTGAAAAAATTAAAATACGTCGGTTTACAATTTTATAATAATCGTTTTGCGTCTGCAGAACATCAGAACTACGGCGTAATTTCTTATGATCCAGATCGCGAAATGGATTACGTATCATGTATTCACCTCCTGTATACCGCTTATTATAATACAAATCTCATGGAAAATGCCACCATATTGTAAAAGAAATAAATTTTGTTATAATGGTACATGAAGGAGTTGATATTATATGCTTCGCACCGAAACAAGAAGTATTCGTGTTCGTGATCTTATGATAGGAGGTAACGAGCATGTTGTGATACAAAGTATGTGCAATACACGTACCAAGGATATTGAAAAAACGGTTGCGCAAATCTTACAATTAGAAGCTTGCGGCTGTGAATTGGTACGCATGGCTATCATTGATGAAGAGGATGCAAAAGCAATCAGAGAAATTCGTAACCGCACCCATATTCCTCTTGTCGCTGATATTCATTATGATTATCGCCTAGCGATAGCTGCAGTAGAAAATGGAATTGACAAAATTCGTTTAAACCCTGGAAACATTGGATCGAAAGAAAATGTACAAGCAGTGGTAAATGTTTGCAAGCAACATCATATTCCTATCCGAATTGGCATAAATAGTGGCTCTTTAGAAAAAGACATCCATGAAAAATATGGCAAACCGACAGCTGCAGGCATGATGGAAAGTGCTAAACGCCATGTAGCAATTTTAGAAGAGTTGGATTTTCATGATATTTGTCTTTCTTTTAAATCAAGTGATCCCTTATTATGTATTGAGGCATATCGCTTAGCAAGTAATACCTTCCCTTACCCATTACATTTAGGGGTTACAGAAGCTGGTACTTTTATTGGTAGTGCTATTAAAAGCAGTATGGCATTAGGTACTTTATTGAATGAAGGCATTGGTGATACGATTCGTATCAGTGTAAATGGTGATCCAGTAAATGAAATCACAATTGTAAAGCAATTATTAAAATGCTGCGGGTTATTAAAAAACACACCAAATTTAATTGCCTGTCCTACTTGCGGCCGTACAGCATGGGATATGCAACCTGTTGTCAATGAGATAGAATCCTTTTTAACAACGATAGATTGTGATATAAATGTCGCTATCATGGGTTGTGCTGTAAATGGTCCTGGAGAAGCTAAACATGCAGATATCGCGATTGCCGGTGGCAAACAAGAAGGATTGTTAATAAAAAAAGGCGTTGTCATTGAAAAACTTCCACAGGATGAAATAGTGGAACGCTTAAAGCAGGAAATCCGATCATTTGCTGCAGAACACAAAAAAGATAATTGATATTCAAAAAAGTAGGCATTCCATTAGGATTTACCTACTTTTTTCTTATCATTTTCAATAGTTGGAACTAAGATCTAACGTATGCTGAACTATTATCATTTTTTACTTAATAAACACATAGTCTTATCTAAAAATAGCAAATGCATTACACAACTTCATTTTTTAACTTGTCCAATAAATTCGCATCAAAAACACCTTGTTTTAACATTGCGATTTCATGCTTATATGGTGCATGTCCGTCCACATAAGGTGTTTCTAATATTTTAACGACATCTTGAATTCGCTTGTTATGTACGATTGCATGCAGCTTATCATAGCCAATTTCGCCAAAGCCAATATTCGCATGACGATCCTTACGAGCACCTTGAATATTTTTTGAATCATTAACATGTACACATGCTAAACGATCTATCCCAATGATCGCATCAAATTCATTCAAAAGAAGATCAAAATCACTTAAATCGAATCCTGCATCATGCAAATGACAAGTATCCATACAAACCTTGATATTTTCAGGATGTTTCACATGATCAATGATATAGCGAATATGCTGAAAATTATAGCCAAGTTCGCTACCTTTCCCTGCCATCGTCTCGATTGCTATCTGTACATCACCAATCTGTTTCATAGCTAGATCTAATCCATCTACGATCTTAGCAAGTCCAGCATCTTCGCCGGCTTTTACATGACTGCCAGGATGTAAGACCAAAATGCTTGCTTCTAATTGTTTGACACGTTCAATTTCCTTTGCCAAAAAATCAACACCGAGTTCAAATGTTTCTGCTTTCGCACAATTTGCTAAATTGATGATATATGGTGCATGTACGATCATGCTGCTTTTTTCTATACCATGTAACTTCATGATCTCATGTGCTTCTTTTATGCGCAGTTCTTCCATTGGCTTTCTGCGTGTATTTTGAGGTGCACCTGTATATAACATAAATGCATTTGCACCATATGAAATAGCTTCTTTTACGGCTCCTAATACATATTCAGGAGCAGACATAGATACATGACTACCTATTTTCATTCGCTATTCCTCTTCTCTAACATCTTTTGTTTAGCACGTTCTTTCTTTTGACGCTGAATATCTTCTTGAATCATAGCACGTTTGGCTTTCCGTTTTAATTTTTCTACTTCCTGCTGACGCTTTTTCTTATAACCTGGCTTTACTTTTTTCTTCTTACGAGAAACAATCTTTGCAATTTCTTTCTCTAATGGGTCATCTTTGCGTACTTTCTTCTTATGCAAAGGTTCTAAATCGCACCACTGACCATTTTTTATGGTTTTATGATCAAAATGAATGCCTCGAACTTCTAACTGACGTATAGCAGTATCATCTTTTTTTTCATATAGTGCATAACAGATACCCTCATGTCCTGCTCTGCCAGTACGTCCGCTACGATGGATATAATAATCTAATTCTTTAGGAAATCCCATCGATATAACATGAGATATCCCTTCAATATCAATGCCACGGGCTGCAATATCGGTTGCCACTACATATGATTTTTGCAAATTGGACAAATCCTTCATCGCTTTCGTGCGCTCTCTTGGAGTTAAATCTCCATGCAATTCTATTACACCATAACCTGCATCTCGCATATTGCTTGCTACATTAGCAGCTTCACTTCGCGTATTAGCGAAGATTAAGCAAACATATGGGGTAAAAGAAGGTAAAATCTCTAATACTTTTTCAGCATATGTTTTATGCTGGACAGGCACTAAAATATGTTGGATCTTAGGATGAAATGCACTTTGTTCTTCAATTTGTACAGTTTGCGGATGATCCATATATTTCTTTAGAAACAAGCGCAGCTCCTGAGGAATCGTTGCTGAAAAACTCATCATCTGCAAGTCCTTGCGCATCTTCCCTGCAATCGCATCTACATCTTCCAAAAAGCCAAATTCTAAAGTCATATCAGCCTCATCCACCACCATGATATCTGCGGTATCCACGCGCAAGACCTGTTCGTTTAAAAACAAGTCCTTAATACGACCTGGAGTTCCTACAACAATATGTGGTTGAACTTTTAATTGTTCAATCATCCGGCTCTTTTCAATTCCGCCTGTAATTAAACGGATGACGAGTTTGGGATCCGCTTCACTCATCTTTTCACATCGCTGATAAATCTGTAAGGCTAATTCTCTGGTAGGTGCAGTGATTACCGCCTGCACACAAGGTTTACTGCTGTCTACTTTTTCCATAATAGGAATCAAAAAAGCGTGTGTCTTCCCTGTCCCTGTCGCTGAAATACCGATAATATCTTTTCCTTTACAAGCCATAGGGATTACCGCCTGTTGAATCGGTGTAGGTTCTATAAATTTTTCAAGTTCAATAAACATTTTTGTATGTTTTTGAAACATATAATCGCTATATTTACTCATGAATGCCCCTCCTTTTTTAAAAGCAGCTCTTCTATTATACATGAATCCTTTTTGTTGTAAATAAAAAACACTGTTTTTACTTCCTTATTATACCCGAAATTCTAGTATTTTCCTATCTTTTCACTCATAAAATACGGTATAATAACAACAGGAGGAACGCTTATGAAGGTAATAAAAGTCACTCCTCGCGGTTATTGTAAAGGTGTCACAAGAGCCATTGCTCTTGCTCGCAAAACAGCGATGGAGTATCCCGATAAAAACATTTATGTTTTAGGTATGTTAGTACATAACCGTTTTGTCATGCAGGCTTTAGATCAACTGCATATTCATACCATTGACGATAAAACGAAAACAAGATTAGCATTGCTGCAAGAGATACCATCTGGCAGTGTAGTTATTTTTACTGCTCATGGAGTTGCCCCAGCAGTAAAGCAAAAGGCCGCAGAACTTGGCTTAATTGGTATTGATGCCAGCTGTCCAGATGTTGTAAAGACACAAGCTATTGTACAAACAAAATTAGAAGAAGGATATGATGTGTTCTATATTGGAAAAGCTTTTCATCCAGAAGCTGAAGCTGTCATCTCATTAAGCCCAAAGGTTCATTTAATAACAAATATGGAAGATATTCAGCAGTTGCCTACGACAATGTCTAAGGTTTTTGTCACAAATCAAACAACAATGTCAATATTTGATATTGAAACATTATTTACCGCGATTGCTCAAGCATATCCGCAAGCAGAGTTTTGTGAAGAAATCTGCAATGCCACAAGAATCCGTCAGCAGGCCATAGCTGAGCTTGATGCTGCTGAAATAGATGTCTTATATGTAGTTGGTGATAAACATTCCAATAACTCCAACCGCCTTGCTCAGATTGCAAAAGAGCAAGGGATCGCAAATGTTTTTCTTATTGATGATGTACACGATATCACTGATGAACAATTGGCTAACTGTAAAGCTGTAGCTATTACAGCAGGTGCTTCCACACCAACCTATCTGACAAATCAGGTGATTCAGTATCTAAACAGCTATACACCAAAATTGGCGAAACCTATTACAGAGGTGGCCAAAATCTTGCAATAAGCTTAAAAAGATAAAGTACTCTATATGATAAATAGCCATCAGAATTTAACGTTTTGATTATTAAGACTGTATAATGATTGATAAAAAATCTGTGTTTCTAGCCTTATTTAGCCGGAAACACAGATTTTTTTGATTGCGCCAATTTATTTTTTATACGTTGTATATCCTGTTTTAAATCAGCATAGCCAACATGATGTGGCTGTAACTGCTTCAAAATATTTTCTTTTTTTTCAAGAACATACATCCAATATTCTGTAAATAAAGGATGTTGATCTAAAAAAACACCAAACAAAATCTCATCCTCAGTTAATGTTTGCTCACCGCTATGTACCGATAATATTTGATAATAGTGCTGTTCATGCACCAGATCCTCACCATCAATCACAAAATGATGCTCATTCAGCCATCGTCTTAAATCATCGACATGATTATTCGATTGTAAAACAAGTTGTGTACAATGATGTGCTTTTTCTATGTCCTGTGCCAGTATGGAAGTAATACTTTCCCACCCCATACCAGCGATCGTAATACAAGTAATATCATCCGCCACATTCTGTAGACCATCACTTAATACGGTATGGATCCGATCTTCAAGATGCACTTCTTTAATTGCCTTTGCGCCCCGCTGCAATGGTCCTATATGAATATCACAGGCATAAGCTTTTTCGCACTTCCCACTTTGCATCAATGCTATTGGAAGCATAGCATGATCACATCCGATATCCGCTAAAATGCAAGGGCTATTTACCATATCGTAAATAGCCTTTAATCGTTTACTTAATTTCATCTTAAGGTTTATCAACAAAATCCTTTAAACGTTTTGAACGGGTTGGATGTTTTAGCTTACGTAATGCCTTTGCCTCAATTTGACGAATGCGTTCACGAGTAACATTAAATTCCTTGCCGACTTCTTCTAAAGTTCTTGTTCTTCCATCATATAATCCAAAACGCAGACGCAGCACCTTTTCTTCACGTTCTGTCAATCCTTGTAATACGGTATTTATTTCATCCTTTAACAGCTGATTGTTCGCATATTCATCTGGTGATAAAGCCTCTTTATCTTCAATAAAATCACCCAAATGTGAATCGTCTTCTTCACCGATTGGTGTTTCTAAAGATACTGGTTCTAGAGCAATCTTCTGAATTTCACGTACTTTTTCAGGAGAAATGTTTTCCATTTTCGCTGCAATTTCTTCTGCCGAAGGATCTCTTCCTAAATCTTGCACCAATTGACGCTGAATACGTGTTAATTTGTTAATGGTTTCAACCATATGTACAGGAATACGAATTGTTCTCGCCTGATCCGCTATGGCACGGGTAATTGCCTGGCGAATCCACCATGTTGCGTATGTTGAGAATTTAAATCCCTTTGTATAATCAAATTTTTCTACTGCTTTAACAAGGCCCATATTTCCTTCTTGAATCAGATCCAAAAACAGCATGCCTCGTCCTACATACTTTTTAGCAATAGAAACAACCAGACGAAGATTGGCTGAAATTAATTTTTTCTTAGCCTCTTCATCTCCAGCCTGTATTCTTCTGGCAATTTCTGGCTCTTCTTTCGGATCCAGCAATTCTACACGACCGATTTCTTTCAAATACATTTTAACCGGATCATTAATCTTAGTATGAGAAGAATTGGCAAAAGATTGTTCTAAGCTTTCAATCTCTGCTGCTAAAGAGTCTTCCTCTTCATCTTCATCATCTAAAAAATCAATGTCGTCATCATCACCAACAAGAGCGTCGTCATCTAATAAGTCAACATCGTCTTCATCATCTTTGACAGCGATGCCGTTGTCGCTGAACCACTGCAACAATTCATCAAAGTCTGCATCACTCATATCTAAATGTTCAACCGCATCCATGATATCTTTTTGATACAGTACCTTATTGACCTGATATGCTTCCTGCAATTCATCTTTGATTTCATCTAATGTCTTATATTCCTGCAGCTGTGCTTTGGCTTTCGTTTTTTTCATATCTCTACTTCCTTCCTTGGCAGAGCCGTTCTCCGCGTTCTTTGATAAGTTGGTTTTTCTCACCTGCTAGCTTGGCTTTTTCCATAGGATCATTCACTGTTTTGATTTTTTCATTCAGCATTTGAATCTTATCATCAAGGAAACAGTCCTTAACCTTTTCTACCGCTTCTTTCAATACTTCCATATCTACCTCTTCTCTTGCTAGCTCCCAATCTGCTATATCAAGTGCTAACGTCTTGACCGTTTCTTCTTTGATGGTATCTAACAAATCAGCGATTTCCATGAGCGTATGCGTGCGATAATAATCGATGATATAGATTGCAAGCTTATTACAAGTATCATCCTTCAAAAAACCTAATTCTTCTTTATAGTAGTTGCTGGCAGAAATACCACTTAACATCTGCGAGAGTATTTCGTATTCGGCATGACTTCGTCCACTTTTGGGAAAAGTCAAAAAACTTCGTTTTCCAAATGTTTCTTTTTTCTGAATCTGTCGTTCATTTATAGCAGTATTTTTTTCCTGCATATCAAAATCAGTCAGTTCACGAAGTCGGATATAATAGCTTTCTTTTTCAAAGTCATCCTGCAGATGCTTTATGGCATCAGCCATTTCCATAGCAAATTCTTTTTTCTGTGAATAATTATCTAAATTATATCTTGTTAATAGGTATTCAAACAGAAAGTCTATCCAAGATAAGGTACGTGAAGAGAGAGCGATCAGTTCATCTTTACCATAAGCATCAATGATCTCATCCGGATCCAATCCATACCGATTATCGACGATTTCAAATGCAATTTGTTCCTGAACGGCCATCTTCCCAAACTTATAAGTTGCATTTTTTCCTGCCATATCCCCATCATAACAAACAACGATAGGAACATGAAGCATCTTTAATAATTGCAATTGTGTTTTGGTGATGGCTGTTCCTAAAGTAGCAAGCGCATTATGCAATCCAACCTTTTCAAATGCTAAAACATCCATTGCACCTTCAACCAAGAAGACCTTTTTGGCTTTTCTTGCTTCTGGTTTCGCCCGATGATAGTTAAAGATTAAATCCCCTTTTTTATAAACATCAGTTTCTGTTGTATTTATGTATTTCGCCTCGTCACTTTCTTTTATGCGGCGGGCTGTAAATCCAACAGGATGACCATCTGCATCATGAATTGGGATCATGATACGATTCGCAAACACATCTTTCATCCCCATAGAACTCATACGGGCAAGACCGGCAGCTAAAATGTCACTATCCGGTATTTTTTTTGCATGAAGGAAACGATATAATGCATCTTCTTCAGGATTATACCCAATTGCAAAGGTTTTGATAATCGCGTCAGTAAGATTACGTTTATATAAGTATTCTTTTACATGACGAGCATCTAAAGTATCTAATTGATAGTGCGTATATTCAATTGTTTCTTGATTTGCCTTATATAAGGCAGCTAAATGAGGGTCGATTTTTTTGACAGGAAGAGCCAAAGAATGCTCAATGGGTACTCCGGCATACTCTGCCACTTTATAGACTGCCTCAATAAAAGAAATTTTTTCATACTTTTGGACAAAACCAAAGACATTGCCGCCTGTCCCACATACAAAGCATTTAAAAATCTGTTTATCCGCATTTACTGACATGGATGGGTCATGATCATCATGAAAAGGGCACTGAGCAACATAATTACGCCCTTTTCGTGTTAAAGGAACATAGCGTCCTACGACATCAACAATGTCAGCTTTGGCGCGAATCTGATTAATTTCCTGCTCACTTAATCGAGCCATGCGCTACACCACACTTTTCGCTTATAGTTTGATACGTTCTTCAATATATGATACTAAATCATTCAGATTTACACGTTCTTGTTTCATCGTATCACGTTCACGTACGGTTACACAGTTATCTTGTTCTGTTTCAAAATCCACTGTGATACAGAATGGTGTACCGATTGCATCATTACGACGATAGCGTTTTCCGATACTTCCTGCATCATCATAATCACAATTTGCAACAGGCGCCAACATCTGGAATACTTCCATACCTTTTTCGCTTAATTTCTTTGACAATGGTGTAATACATGCCTTAATCGGCGCAAGGAAAGGATGCAAATGCATAACGATACGCGTATCATTTTCTAATTCTTCTTCATCATAAGCATCGCATAAAAAGGCTAACATCAAACGTTCCACACCAACGGCTGGTTCCACACAATATGGCAAATATTTTTCATTCGTTGTAGGATCTAAATATTCTAATGATTTTTTACTTGCTTCTTGATGCTGTTTTAAATCATAATCTGTACGGTCTGCGATTCCCCATAACTCACCCCAACCAATTTGAGAGTGAAAGTTATATTCAATATCACAAGTACCCTTGCTATAGAAAGCAAGTTCTTCCGGTGTATGATCACGGAAACGCAAATGCTCAGGATCTACCCCTAAATCTGTCAAAAATTTCATACAGTAGTTTTTATAATATTCATACCATTCTAAATCTGTTCCCGGCTGACAGAAGAATTCCAACTCCATTTGTTCAAATTCACGGGTGCGGAAGATAAAGTTACCTGGCGTTATCTCATTACGGAAGCTCTTACCGATCTGACCAATACCAAACGGCAGTTTTTTACGCATAGAACGCTGAACATTTTTAAAATTGACAAACATTCCCTGCGCTGTTTCCGGACGTAAATAGATGGTATTTTTACTATCTTCCAAAATACCTTGAAAAGTCTTAAACATCAAGTTGAACTGACGAATATCAGTAAAGTTGTGCTTACCACATTTCGGACAAGCTATATGATGTTCATTGATATACTCCATCATCGCTTCATTGCTCCATCCTTCGACACTGACTTCACCATTTGTTGCTTCTTCAATCAGCTGGTCAGCACGGAAACGTGATTTACATTCCTTGCAATCCATCAAAGGATCGCTAAATCCACCAACATGTCCACTGGCAACCCACACACTAGGATTCATCAAGATAGCGGATTGGATACCGACATTATATGGTGATTCCTGAATAAAACGGCGCCACCAGGCTTTTTTTATATTTTCTTTCAATTCCACACCTAACGGCCCAAAATCCCAGGTATTAGCCAAACCACCATAGATTTCACTACCCTGATAAACAAAACCACTGTTTTTCGCGTGGGCCACGACGGTGTCAAATAATTTTTCGCTGTTCATAGATACGCCCCTTTCAAAAAAAACACATCAGCTGATGATGCTTAGCGAACAATTAAAAATAGTTACAAGAATACACTATAATATAACACTTTTTAAAGGAAAATGTCAATGCGAATCGTGTGATTTTCCATGATGTTTGCGCATTTTGTTTGAGTTCTGCTTTCCTTTTGTCACCAATTCTTTTTCCACCTAGAAAACATTTGTTTACTTAAGATAAAAAAAGCCCTATTTCACATTTCATCAAGCATTCACTATTACTTTTTCACAAAAAAAATGAAGGATCAAATTAACTTGATCCCTAATTCTAATAATATTACAATAGCTATTCTTACATTGCTATGATCGTTTTTAAAAATTTTACACTTTTCAAAGATATTCCGGCGTATTCATAAAAAAATGCATACAAATCTTCAAAATTTTGATAGGTAAAAGCTTGATAGCTTTTCAAAATATCATAATGTTCCATATGCGCCTTACATAACAAACGAAATACTTTCAAATCTTCTTTAGAACGCATAGCATCCTGTTCCATACGGTAGCAGGAATGACATATGAAACCACCATCCCTTATGGAGATTGCATAAATTGCCTTTTGATTGCCACAGCGCACACAACCATCCACGTAAGGTTCAATACCATGCATACGATTCATGATTGCTTGAAATAAACATAAAATCCGTATTGGATGCGTTGTTTCTTGTAAGATATCCAAAACCGTTTGCACGACCTCAAATACATCTTCCTCAAATTTACTGGCATCTATACATTCACAAACATACGCGGCAATGCTTTGCTTTAATAGATCTTCTCGGATATGGCGATAGCCTTCGATAATTTCGGCACTACGTAATGTGTAAATACTGCGTGTTTCTTGTAAAGGCAACTGCATACGTACATGGGTGAACAATTGGCATGCCGGAGCGTTTTTGCTTTTCACCTTTTGAATTCCCCTGGCATTCACATGCACAATGCCGCGTTTTCGACAAAGCACATGTAAGATAGCATCGTGTTCACGATATTCCTGATAACGAATGATGATGCCTTCTAACTCATCCTTCATGCGTATCCTCTAATTCTAAATAGCCGAATTGCTGCAATTTGTTACTGCGATTGCGCCAATTCTTTTCTACACGCACATATAATTCAAGTTCTACTTTTTTATGAAATTTCTCTTTCAATTCTTTTTGCGCAGCTAAGCGAATGCTGCGAATCATCGCCGCCTGTTTTCCTATCAAAATAGCTTTTTGCGATGTGCGTTCCACGACAATAAGAGCCTGTAAGAAAACAGCGGTAGCTGTTTCTTCTTTTCTTTCAATAACGACTGCTACGGAATGAGGGACTTCTTCATTAGTTTTATACAAAACCTTCTCACGAATGATTTCAGCTATCTGAAATTGTTCGCCGTGATCACTCACCATTTCATCTGGGAAAAATTTCGGTCCTTCTTCTAAATATCCCTTCGTGACTTCCAGTAAGTCATTCAGATTATCCTTTTGCAAAGCGCTGACGGGAAAAATTTCTGCAAACGTGTGACGTTCTTGCCATTGTTGCAGAGTACGAATTAGTTTTTCTTTGTCTAAAAGATCAATTTTATTTAAGATCAAAAAACATGGGATATGCGATTGTTTAATTTTTTCTAATAAAAATTCATCCCCACTGCCAAAGCTTTGTGTAGCATCCACGACCCAGAAATTAACATCAGCTTCTGCAATTGCTGTATAAGCATTACGATTTAATGTTTTCCCTAGCTCATGTTTAGGCTTATGGATTCCCGGCGTATCCGTAAAGATAAATTGCGCATCCTCTCTGGTCAGTATTCCACTAATATTGTTTCTGGTTGTTTGCGGTTTCGGGGTGGTAATGGCAATCTTCTCATTTAATAGTGCATTAAGCAGTGTGCTTTTACCAGCATTCGGACGTCCGATAATAGCGATAAATCCTGATTTATAATTCATGATAGATCCTCACTGTCAAAACTCATTGGCAATAATTCCGCAATCGTTGTCACCAATGTATCTTTTCCATTGCTTAAAACAATCGGTGTATCCTTTTCTAATAGCTCCACAAGTACCTGACGACAAGCTCCACAAGGCGTGCCGATCCGTTTACCATCGCTGACAATTGCTAAAGAAACAATATCCTGCTTGCGATAGCCTTGAGAATAAGCTGCAAATATTGCACTACGTTCAGCACAATTGCTTAAGCCATAGGATGCATTTTCAATATTGGCCCCTTGAATATATGTACCATCTTTTGTCTTTACACAAGCTCCTACATGATATTTTGAATATGGCGCATAGGCATTTTTCATCGCCGCGAATGCTTGCGTTAAAATATCATCATAACATTCCATAAATTTTACCTCCTATAATAATGATACCTGAAATAGCTGCTGCTATGGATATTACCAATACAGCGGCAGCTGCATAGTCTTTGATTTTTTTGGCTTCCAATGAATATTCCGGTGAGATTTTGTCAGTAATGGTTTCTACTGCACTATTGATAAATTCAAAGGCAATCACCAGTGCGATCATAAGAATGATCACAAGCCATTCCCATACTGTTAAGTGCAAAAAGATACAGGCAATAAAAACAAATAAGCCTATCAGACATTGTAAAGCAATGCTGTGATCATGCCGAATACCATCAAACAATCCCGCAAACGCATAGCGGAATTTATTTATGAACTTTTTTAGGAACGATTGCATCTAATATCACATCCTGTAACGCAAACATTATTTTCTCATCATCTTTTTCCATATGATCATAGCCTAACAGATGAAGCAGACCATGGGTAAACAAAAAACACACCTCTCTGCGCAACGAATGACCATATTCCGCTGCCTGATCTACCACTGCTTGAACATTTATGAAAATATCTCCTAATTCATCCAGGCCTTCCATCATTTCATAAGTATCTTCTTCATCTTTTAGCGCAAAGCTGATAACATCCGTAGGACGGTCTATATGGCGATACTCACGATTGATTTCATGAATCATTGCGGGGTCCACAAAAATGATAGAAGCGTTGTAATCTTGTGATAAAGATAATATCATTTTCGTCCGTTCGGCGATTGCTACAAAATCTTTTTTATAACGATTCCAGCGTTTCTCGCTGCTTTGATTGTTGATGATAACATTCATAAGAAACACACTCTCTTTCATACTGTTTTATTATAACATGGTTTATGATGCTCTTCCTATAAGTTTTTGCATTCTTTCATAGCAATCGAATGTTTTAAGGATAAAGATGGATATCACTAATATTAAATTAAACATTTCTTTTTCATTTGCGGTATCCATATGTAAGTATTGTGATACCATTTATGTAAAAGTTCTGTATACATCAGGTAAAAATTCTGTTAAAATAAGAGTGTTTCAGAAAGGTTTTGGGAGGTTTTCTTATGATACATACCGCAGCACAGACCCTGACCCTGTCCAGCATCAGCTGGGACTTCATTATCGGAGGATTGGCATTATTCCTTTTTGGAATCCAATTTATGGGTGACGGGCTAAAGAGTATCGCAGGAGAAAAATTAAGAGATTATATCGATAAGTACACAAACAAGCCATGGAAAGGGATCTTGGTCGGTACTATCATCACTGTATTTATTCAGTCAAGTTCAGCAACTAGCGCTATCGCAATCGGTTTTGTCCGGGCAGGCTTAATGAGCTTGGAGCAATCGGTTGGAATCATCATCGGGGCGAATATTGGTACGACCATCACGGCATTTCTGATTGGTTTAAAAGTTGAAACACTGGCATTATATTTTGTCTTCCTCGGTGTCTTAATCACATTGTTTGCAAAACGTAAAAAACAAACCTATATGGGACAGATTGTCTTAGGGTTTGGGTTATTGTTTTTTGGCCTTCGTCTAATGGGTGATGAATTGAGCAAATTGGGTGAGTTGGATTTCTTTGCAAATCTAGCTACCACCATGCAGGATCAACCAATTTTAGGATTCTTGTGTGGTATTGGAATGACTGCTGTTGTCCAATCCAGTAGTGCCGTTGTCGGCATCATTCAAAAGATTTATGATTCTGGTGCCTTGACATTGACGGCGGCTTTACCTTTTGTTTTTGGTAGTAACATCGGTACGACCATCACGGCTGTGTTTGCTTCAATCGGCGGCAGTATTTCTGCCAAACGAAGCGCTGCTGTTAATGTTTTGTTTAATGTAGTTGGTTCTATCTTATTTATGTTCTTATTACATCCTTATGTAGATCTGATCACGAATTTGAGTACCACATATCATATTTCCCCAATGATGCAAATAGCGATGGCTCACATTTTGCGTACCTTAGTAATTTCCATTCTCGCCTACCCTTGCATCAATATCATGGTCAACATCATAAAGAAAGTGATTCCAGGAGAAGAAGAAAAAATCGAACTCAATTTGGATGTACTTGATCCCAAACTGGCCGCATCCTTGCCAGCTGGAGCTTTAGGTGTTAGTAAACAGGTTACCGTGAAAATGGGTGAACTAGCAGCTGATTGCATTCGCGCAAGTCAAGATTATTTTAATAAACAATCCGGCAAGTATTGCAATGCCTCTCGACAATATGAAGATGCCATCAATTCTCTGGATGCCAAGATTACAGATTATCTGGTAAATATTGCTCATAATAGTTTGAGTGAGCATGACACGGATGAATTTATTTCCAATCTGCAAGTCATTAAAAATATAGAACGTGTCGGTGATTTGACAATGAATTTAAATGAATTCTTTGAATTAACCTATGAGGATAAAGGAAACTTTACCGATGAGGCAATTCGTGATGTGAACGAAATGTATGCAACTGTTTTAGAGATGAATGAGATGGCCTTGGCTTATTTCACAAGTCGTGATGAGTCTTATTTGAAAATGTTGGATGATAAAGAAAATTATTTGGATCTTGTTGAAGAAAAAGCTCGCCAGCGTCACTTCAAGCGTATGGCTGGTGAAGTCTGTGGATCCGGTGTTGCGGCAAGTATTTATGTTGATATCCTTGGTACCCTAGAGCGTATTGGTGACCATATATGGAACATTGCAAAAGAAGATAATGAACCTATCCCAATGCACAAAACATTAGCCGAACAAGCCATTTAATTGTTTTATCATGATGAAGACCGCTTCAGTCAAGAAACGGTCTTTTTTTTACAACATTTTTTCAGAACCTTACCAATGCTGTAAGCCTTTTTCTGATATTACTTCTATCATCCTTATCCGAAATCATAATGCTGCCCTTTTACCATATAAATGATATGTTCACAAATATTTTTTGTATGATCTCCAGCACGTTCGATATTTCTAAGCATGGCACTTATTTCAAATAGTTCTACTACCAGCGTTTCATTCGGATGTTGCAACAAATTCTGTTTCAGTTCCTCATACAGTTGGTTAATGCCTTCATCTTTTTTAGGAAGTTGAAAAGCTGCTTTTACATCACGTTGTTCATATGCCTTTAAAGTTTCTTTCAACATTTCAATAAAGCGTTTTTCCATTGCCGCCGCATATGCCATCACGTTTTCTTCTAATACTTCAGATTTAATTAAAAAAGCCGCAATATTTTTAGCATAATCTGCAATTCTCTCTAATTCACTGGCTATTTTTATATCTGCCACCACTTTGCGCAAGTCACTGGCAACCGGTGATAATAAAGCTAAAGAGCGCACGGATTGATCATTGATTTCTTCTTCTAAATGATTAATAAAATCATCTCCCTGCACTATATCCAGAGCAATTTCACGGCTTGGTTTTTCCAAAACACAAACAACTTTTTCATGCATTTGTACAACACTTTCTGCCATCCTTTTAACACTATCTTCATTAACTTCTAGCTCTTTTTCAATTTTAACCATAATCTGACCTCCTATCCAAATCGTCCGGTGATATAATCTTCTGTACGTTTATCATCCGGCTGCTGAAAAAGTTTGCTTGTTTGATTACATTCAACAACTTCACCCAAAAGGAAAAATGCCGTTTCATCACTGATACGTGATGCTTGTTGCATAGAATGTGTTACAATGACAATCGTATAGTCTTTTTTCAATTCTTCCATTAAATCTTCAATCTTGCTTGTCGCAATCGGATCTAAAGCACTGGTCGGTTCATCCATTAAAATAACTTCCGGTTCCATAGCGATTGCACGCGCAATACATAGACGCTGCTGCTGACCTCCGGACATTCCCAAAGCACTATCCTGTAAACGATCTTTAACTTCGTCCCATAAGGCGGCTTTTTTTAACGATTGTGCAACAATATTATCCAAAATTTTTCTTTTTTTTATGCCCTGACAACGCGGACCGTAAGCAATGTTGTCATAAATGGACATAGGAAAAGGATTTGGTTTTTGAAAGACCATGCCAACTTTTGTACGTAAGTCTACAACATTCATTGAAGCATCATAAATATCAACACCATCTAATGCAATACTCCCTTCAATGCGACAGCCTTCAATTACATCATTCATGCGATTTAAGCAGCGCAAAAAGGTTGATTTGCCACAGCCACTGGGGCCAATCAATGCAGTGATATGATTTTTTCTTATCGTAAGATCCACATTTATCAATGCTTGTTTTTTTCCGTAATATAAGTTCAATTTCTCTACTTGAAATATCTGTTCATCCATGTCTTTTCTCCTATCTTTCCATATTCTGTACACATAAAACGATTTACCATCTTCAGGGTTTTCCATTGCTTCTTTTTCAATACCAGGCTTTATTGAAACGCCGGCTCATCAATTTCACCAAGAGATTTAACATGAATACAAACACCAAGATCACAATTGAAATCGCACAAGCTAATTCAAAATTGGGTTGCTCACTACTCATGATGTTATAAATATGTACCGCAAGTGAAGTACCTTGGGAGAGCAGCGTTGGACTATCGTTAACATAGGTTCCCATCGTATATATTAATGCGGCACTTTCTCCGATAACACGACCAATACTCAATAAAACACCACTCAAGATGCCGGGAACGGCACATGGCAACACAATTTTAAAAATTGTCTGACTTTGGTTAGCTCCTAATGATAAAGAAGCATCACGCAGTGTTTGCGGAACGATTGCTAATGCTTCTTCGCAAGAGCGAATGATGATTGGTAATAAAATAATGGCCATTGTCAAAGAACCTAATAAAACATTCGTTGTATCAGCTCCTGCTAATTTTGTTAATGGGAATAATACAGCGACGCCCA
Source organism: Longicatena sp. (assembly GCF_982403165.1). Taxonomy (NCBI): domain Bacteria; kingdom Bacillati; phylum Bacillota; class Erysipelotrichia; order Erysipelotrichales; family Erysipelotrichaceae; genus Longicatena; species Longicatena sp. Next base: position 42,882 of record NZ_CEVYEL010000004.1, on the reverse strand, counting down.
TTAAACCAAAGATGATGCTCGGGACTCCTGTCAACATCTCAATAGCACTGCGAATCCCTGAAGTGATTTTATTCTTAGCCGCATATTCATGCAAATATATGGCTGCGCCGATTCCTAAAGGTAACGCAATCAATAAGCTGATTATAATGAGATACAATGTTGTAAGTAATGAGCCACGAATACCTCCACCAGGTGTTTTGAAATAGATTTTATTAATTGAAACGGCATCTTGATCTAGCAATCTTGCTACTGTTTTCGCATCTTGTGAAACGATATTGCCAGCTAAGCGTGTAGTTCCCTGTGTTGTTTGATAGGATAAGTTTTCTAATAAATAGCCACTTTCAGCACTTATGGAAGGCTTATTTTGACGACTTTCATCCTTAAGATGAGCAAATGGGGAAGCATCATCTATTGCTTCTACAAGAACGATAGCCTCATTATTTTCATTTCTAGCATCAACGAATCCAACACCCCAACGTTCACTCCAATACATATCATCCGAGGCATCTTCAGGTGATTTATACGTACTGGGATGATTGTTTTTCTCCTGGATACTCGTCATGTAGTTTTTTGCCCAATAATCGCCTGTTAATAATTTCATTCCAAGCATACCACTACCTTTACTAAAGATGAATATGAAGATACTCAACAATAACAATACACATATTGCACTGGATGCATATGTAAGCATGTTCAATATACCATCCGTAAAACGACGTTTATTTTTTTGATTGCGCATAGTTTCATTCATTTTAATTTCCCTACTTTCTTCTTCACTAGATTCAATATTAAATTTGACAGTAGTATAACCGCCATCAGTACCAATCCAGCAGAAAAACGTATATCATAATCTAAACCGGTCGTTTCTTTCAAACCGGCCAACATGGTCGTTGTTAAAGTACGGGTAGTATCAAACAAATGAAAGGTTGGGCCGAACATCTTATTCCCTGCGACCATTGCAACAGCTGTAGCTTCGCCAAAGGCTCTGCCAATACCTAAAATGGCGCCTGCGAAAATACCTGATTTCGCTGCTGTCAAAACAACCTTAAAATGCGTTTGTGTTGCTGTAGCTCCTAAGGCCAATGAACCAAGCTCTATTTCCTTATCGACAGAGCGAATAGCCGTAATACTTAAGGCTGTAATTGTAGGGAAAATCATAATTGCCAATAATAGAATAACAGCCAATAAAGAACTTCCCCCTGCTGTAACAAAACCGAAATTAGCAGCTAAGGAACTAACAAGCAAAGTGATCGTACCAGAAGCAAATACGCCATATACGACAGAAGGTATAGATGCTAGTAATTCGATAACAGAACTCAAAAGTACGGCAATACGCTTTGGCGCTATTTTTGCGATATAAAGAGCAGTGAGCACGGATATCGGAAAGGATAGCAGCATAGCCCCAAAAGCAGAAATGAGCGTATTAACGATAATAAATCCAACACCGTAAATCCCCTGATCTTGGCGCCATGTCATACCAGTTATAAACGGAAGAAAATCAACACTGCCATACGTATAATTGGGAAGAAAAGGTGCTATGCCTTTGATACTGATAAATACGATGATCACTGCAATCGCGCTGGATGCTAAAAGTGCCATCATCAAAAAGAGTTTTTTCATCCTTTGATCTTTTCTTAATTTCTTTTGATTCTCTATTGTATTAATATACTGTTTTACATAACTCTTCATTTTTACCCTTCCTCTTATCATAGGAAAGAACAGCTCTTCATTTCCCTTTGAGCTGTCCTTTTCAAACACGAATTATTTTACATCTTCCCAATTCGTAGTTTCACCAGTAAAGATTGCTTTTAGCTGTGCCTGTGTCAAATTGGCAAAGTCGTTATTCTCTTTATTTACAACAGCCACAACAGCATCAATACAGTATTGTCCACTCTTCATAGCTTTCGATATATCACCATCTTCTTCCTTAAAGGCACGTGATGCAAAACCGATATCGCCACGATTTGCTCCATCTTTTTCTGCACCTAATACACGTTTTGTAGCATCTCCACTACCCGAATGATTCATAACAAATTGGAAATTACCTGCCATTGGTGAAAATTGTTCTAGTGCAGCTTTTAATGTCTTTTCCACAGAAGTGGAACCACATGTCGTAATGGTAATTTTTGAATTATCTTTTGTTACAACTGGATATTTTTTCGCTAGTTCATCCCAAGATTTTGCTTTGCTCATATCAACTTCACCGCCGTTTTTCGCGACAACTGCCATACCTTCGCTGGAATTTTGAAGATAATCCAAGAATGCCAGTACCAACTGTTCTTTATCTGCACTGCCAAAATCATTTTTGGCTCTTGTCACAAAGTTGAATGGTCGCTGCAGTTGATAAGAACCATCCAATACAGTTTCGCTGCTTGCTGTCACACCCTCAAATTGCAAAGCTTTGACATTGTTCTTGGCAAAGTCTGTAGATAGTGATGTATAACCGATACCGTTTTTATCAGCACCCACTTTCGCCGCCATATCATCGTTACTGGAAACCTCATTTGCCTGCTTTGTCAGCTTTCCTTCAAAGTCTATTCCTTTCTCAAAAGCTTCTCGAGTTCCACTTGATGCATCTCTTGTATACACCTTGATAGCACCTGTGACTTTTCCTGCATCATCACCTGTTGCATTTCCACAACCTGCTAATAATCCTAACACAACTAAACTTACAAATATTTTTTTCATCTTAACCTCCATCTAACCGTTTTTTTAACGGCAACATATTCCTCCTTGAATACGCTCTTATCTTAAACCATAAATATAAATAGACCATCAATGTCGTGTTAAGCATTTGTTAAATAATTGTGATAATTACACTCTTTATAAAAAAAGAAATCATTCGGGTAATCACTAATACATTGCTTATTACCTTTCCTGTTTTTCTTACCAGCTATATAGAATTTTCCAAAATTTCCTTGCCAAGTTTATGTGATAATGCTATAATATGACAGCAGTAAAAACATGTCGCGTTCGGCAAGCGGTTAAGCCACAGCCCTCTCAAGGCTGTACCACGGGTTCAAATCCCGTACGCGATACCATGATAAAAATAAGCCCGAGTCATCGAGCTTTTTTTATGCGCGTTTAAGTATGAATCATTTTGATTTCGCTTTATACAAAATCATCTATTCATGTTAGCCTTTATTATTTTACGAACACATCATAAAACAATAATTGTGATAACAGATTTAACATGCATCAGAATTGTCGATACATGGTTTAATCACATAATCCCTATCTGGTAAATTGGATTTTGTCAAAATAGTCTTTGTTGCGACATTATTTCTTTTCATAGGTCTTCTGCCATCTGCTTTTATGATAATCCTACCATTTTTTCTTCACATTCAATATACTTTTCTCATAACTGCTTACGGAGCTATATATTACAACTATAAAAATAACAAAAAGACACGCTTATGTATGATCACTAGGAAAGAAACCGGTTCATTTATTTTATAAACTTGATGGTCATTTCATAATGTAAGCGTGTCTTTTAATTTTTTAACTTTATCCGAAATAAGGTTCCTTTGCCATAGGTGCTTTCCACTTCTATGTTACCGCCATGTGCCTCAATGATGGATCTGACGATCGGCAATCCTAAACCGCTACCACCACTTTGACGACTGCGTGCATCATCTACACGGTAAAAACGATCAAAGATTTTTTCCATATCCTTCTTTTGTATGCCGCATCCTTCATCCTCTACTTCAAGGATGTAATACGTAGTTTCCATACGGGTACGTAAGGTAATGGTACCGGAATCACTATATTTAATCGCATTGCTTAGCAAATTTAAGATTACCTGAAGCATTCTTTTAGGATCACAAAAGGCATATTCTAATGTCTGATAGTCCTTTTGAATGTTCAGTTGCTTTTTTTGCGCATTTTTCCATAAAGAATCGCATGCCTTATCAAATAAAGCACAAACATCACATTTTTCACGCTCTAAAATAACATTAGACAATGATAACCGTGATAACTGTAGCAAATCTTTGACTAAAACATCTAAACGTTGTACTTCCTTTGCCATCTGTGATAAAAACTCTTTTTCCGTGATGGGATCATCAAAATCATCACGGTTTAAGATTTCTACCATTCCTTTTAATACAGAAATAGGCGTTTTTAATTCATGAGAAGCATCAGCAATAAAACGTTTCTGCATCTTTTCCCCTTCCAATGTCTTCGATATATCTTGAAACAGTACCAAACAACCGCTATATTTACTTTTCGCCAATACCGGTATGCTGATAGCTTGAAATTCTACTCCATTGATATTTATGATCTTATCCATATCACGTTCCAAGATAAAAGCATCTTTAATAAATTCACGTACTCCATGAACAAAGGGATTATCTAAATAAGTTAAAGGCTCTAAATGACCCATGCATAACGATGCTATATTGTTATGCATGACAATGTTACCAAATTGATCAATCAGCAACATGGGAAAAGGAATACTTGAGACAATTGTTAATAACTGTTTATTTTTCAAATGTGCATCTTTAGCCGTAGAACGTATTTCCTCTTGTAATTCCTTATTTTCTTTGCTTTTTTTAGATTCATACTGCTGTTCATAAACCACTTCTACAATATATAATGAGATGGCCAATAATAACAAAATCACATATACATTCCATTGTGTCTCATACGCTAGCAAAGCATAGCTGCAAGTCAAAAGAATAAACCATGCATATTTAGGCAGTTTCATGCAATTCCTCCAGTAAATAGCCTACACCTCGACTGGATTTGATATGAACATTAGAACCTTGTAATTTTGTGCGCAATTTAAAGACATGTACATCAACGATGCGCGTATCCCCATCATAATCAAACCCCCAGATATCATTTAAAATGGCATCTCTTGATAAGACGATGTTTTTATTAGATACAAAGTACTCAAGCAAGTCAAACTCTTTTTTCGTCAACGTTAAAAGCTCATCTTTCAATAAAGCTTCACGTCGCTTTAAATTGATACGTAACTCTCCAATTTCCAAGTCTTTTTCCATTCGTTTGCTCTGACGTTTCATATGAGCATTTACTCTTGCTAATAATTCTCGTGGCGAAAATGGCTTTGTGACATAATCATCCACACCTTGATCAAATGCATAAAGTATATCGGTTTCATCATCTCTAGCTGTCAGCATGATCATCACGCTGTCTACATGCTGTGTACGTAATTTCTGAACGATTTCGATACCGCTGACATGGGGTAACATCCAATCAATGATTAACACATCAAAAGGTTGCTTTAAAGCAATATCCAATGCTTCTTGTCCATCCCCACTTTCTACGATCGTGTGTCCAGCTTTGCGCAGATCATAAGAAATGATCTTACGAATATTTTCTTCATCTTCAATCAGTAAGACTTTTGCCATACCTTTCTTCCTCCTGTTCATAGCGTTCAATAATCTTTTGAACCAGTGGATTACGGACAACATCAAGACTTGTCAGTTCCACAAAGGAGATTCCTTCAATTCCTTCCAACAGCTGTTTTGCATTTAATAAACCACTGTCCTTTTTCTTAATCAAATCAATCTGAGTAACATCCCCTGTAATGACGATACGAGAATGAAACCCCATACGGGTAAGAAACATCTTCATCTGCGCTCTCGTCGTATTTTGTGCTTCATCTAAAATAATAAAAGCATTATCCAATGTACGACCACGCATATATGCTAATGGCGCGATTTCAATCACTTCTTTTTCTAACAATTTTTCTACTTGTTCCTGTCCTAAGGTATCATATAATGCATCATATAACGGGCGCAAATAAGGATCAACCTTTTCCTTTAAATCTCCTGGTAAAAACCCCAGATTCTCACCAGCTTCAACTGCTGGACGCGTTAAAATAATCTTTCGTATCTCACCCTTTTTTAACAGACTAGCTGCATATACAACAGCTAAATAGGTTTTACCCGTACCGGCCACACCACTGGCAAAAACTATTTCTGATTTACACATGCATTGAAATAAATAACGTTGACCAATCGTTTTTGGATAAATCAATTTTCCATTCACTGTTTTACCAATCGGTTTTTGATAGGTCAAAGAAAGTTCATGCAAACGATGCAATTTCGCCAAACGGCATACATATTCAATATCTCTAGGTTGTACATCTAAATGCTGTTCCATCATTTGAAAAATGGCCTTAATGATTTCCTCAATTGTCGCAAACGTTGTTTTATCATCGCATAAGACACTTAGCTGATTATTACGCATAATCATTTCACAAGCAAAGGCTTTGCGTAAGATTTCCAAGTTTTGATCCTGGGCACCGCATAATTTCACGATCCATTCCATGGGATATTCTTCTAAAGCAATAGCATAATTTTGACTCATACAGACTCCTTTATTTTTATGGTGTTGTGATATCTTGTAGTAAAGTATAATGAATCACCATCTTTATTTTACCCATATCCTTGGAGAATTGCAAAATATTTTCCTTATGAATCTTATCATCTTTATGAAAATCTTGACTGACCTGTGCTCTGGCAGCCATTAACAGTTCAAAATATTGAAAAGCCTTCGGCATTTTGGTATCATCCATGCTTACTGTCACATCTCGCCATGTGTATGCGAAGACCCGCCCTTTTACATAAACTTCTTGATTTTTACTTTTACTATCAGCGATGACATTGCTGACAAGAACATCGCCTTTATGCACAAATTCATTTACTTTATGCACTTTATTTCCATGCTGTATATCAAAACGAGCAATGACGCCATCTTGTTTGGCAATGAGTTCACGATGATGCAACGTTTCCAAAGTGGCGAATTCTTTAGGTGTATACGTGATGATATAACGGCTGCCTCGCTTTTCTATTTCCAACCAAGCAATTTCATTCTCTAGTTTCTTTTTTAAAGCTTCCTTTAATTTATTTTCATCTTGATGATGAAATGGTGTCGTATATCCCATCTGTTTTAATGTTTTTTGAATCAATATGCGACTCTCGTCTTTTTCTCCCTTGATTGTTACCTCAAAGATAGTAGAACTGAGCCCATACCAAATAAGAATGGCTGCTACCACACTCAAAAGACGTGCTGGTTTTACCATACTGCGTAACAAATACCCTAACATCCCAGTCGTTGTCAAAAGAACAGCCTTCGGCAATAAGCGATAAATCGTATGCCGCTGTAAAACAGATGTGTAGAATTGAATTTCTCTTTGATGTATCGTAATGTCATATAGTTCAAGATTTCCTTGTTTACAAATATGCAAAAAAGCACTTGCATCCATCTGTACTTTCCATTTATCAAGACCAAGTTTTTTTCTAGCTTTCATATTGGAATGTCAGTTCCAGGAAGCAACCTTCCAGGAGCAGTTCCTCCTTTTCCAATGCCAGCATATGCAACTTATCTCCTCTGATTGAAATTTCCATCTGCGGCATTCGAATCTTTATGAGAGTTTCACTGACCAAAAGTACCTCTTGATAATGTTCAATTGTCATCTGGTTTTTATCAATGGAAAGCATGTCGTCACCTCTATACAAGATACGTTTTTGCTTTTCTATTTATGACTGTTTCTCTTCCGCCTCCTTCACATCTTTATTATAAAGAAGAATAAAGAGAGGATTTGTTATAATTTTGTTAATTTTTTGATACGATGAGCTTACTACCAAAAAAACAGAAAGTTTTTCAGTTTGTTTGTAAAAAATAGCACATACCTTTTATATAGGCATGTGCTATTTTTATAAAACTTTGCTTAAGAATTCTTTTGTCCTAGCATTTTGAGGATGTAAGAAGACTTCTTCTGGTGTTCCTTGTTCTGCAATTATGCCGCCATCCATAAAGAAGACACGATCACTGATTTGTTTTGCAAAGCCCATCTCATGCGTTACTATGACAATTGTCATTCCCGTATCTGCTAGTTCCTTTATGACCTCTAACACATCTTTGACCATTTCTGGATCAAGTGCACTAGTTGGCTCATCAAATAAAATCACATCCGGTTGCATTGCCATCGCACGTACAATTGCTAAACGCTGTTTCTGTCCACCTGACAACTTTCTTGGAAATTCATCCTTCTTGTCTAAGAGTCCAACTTTACTTAACAATTCACATCCCCGCTTTTCTGCTTCTTCCTTAGACATTTTCAATTCTAGACAAGGAGTGATGGTAATATTATCAAGCACACTGAGATGCGGAAACACATTGAAATGTTGAAAGACCATTCCGATTTTTCTGCGGTGTAAATCTAAATCTACGCTTTTATCCGCTATATTAACACCTTCAAAAATAACTTTGCCTGAAGTAGGCACTTCTAGCAAATTCAAACAGCGTAAGAAAGTACTTTTTCCTCCACCACTAGGTCCGATGATAGACACAACTTCCCCTTCATGAATTTCTTCGGTGATTCCTTTTAATACTTCCAACTCACCAAAACGTTTGGTTAGATTCTCTACACGAATTAAAGCTTCTTTAGTCACTGACACGCATCCTCCTTTCCATATATTTTACAAGTTTACTTAAACTGTAGGTAACAATCAGATAAATGATGGCCGCAATCGTCAATGGTTCTAATGAGAAATAGGTCGCTGTCTTTACGATATTGTTAACACTCATTAATTCACCGATATAGAAAGAGGAAGCCAATGATGTTTCCTTTACCATCATAATAAATTCATTTCCTAAAGAAGGAAGAATGCTCTTAATAGCTTGTGGGAATATGATTTTAACCATCATATGCTGATTACTCATTCCAAGACTTTTGGCAGCTTCCCACTGTCCTTTATCGACAGACAGAATACCACCGCGAATAATTTCAGCAACATAAGCACTACTATTAATGATTAAAGCAACAATCACACTGACCAGCATCGGAATATCACTGTTGATAGCCGCAAAAATACTTACAAACAACCATAATTGCAACAACAGAGGTGTACCACGTATTGCTTCTACATATGCACTTGATAATAATTGTATAAAACGATTCTTGCTCAATTTGATGAGAGCGAAAGCCGTTCCAATCAATGTACCACCTAACACGGTCACAAAGGCTAATCCAAGTGTCATACCCAAACCTTCTAAAAACATTGGCCAATAACGTACAGCAATTTTCCATGTTCGTTGGAGAAAGTTTCCTTCAATTTTTTGTTTATCGTAATTTACAGCAGCCTGATACCATTCTTCATATAACCCCTTATCTCGTACCTGCTGAATGATTTCATTCGTTTTATTTAATAGTGCAATTTCACCTTTAGGAATACCGACTCGTGTTCCCATATAATCAGGATTTAGTTTAAAGAGCAACTGTTTGCTCATGTGGATACCTTCATTCTGTTTTGCAAAATCCTGTCCGGTACCATAAGCGCAGGCAACGGCATCTACACTGCCATTTTTTAATAGGTTTATACCATCATTTAATCCGGTGATATATTGAATGTTGGCCTCTTTCAGTTGTGTCTTTACATAATAATCTTGTAAAGAACCTGCCTGTACTGCAACCTTTTTTCCTTTAAAATCGCGTAGTTTTGTATACACATCTTTTTTATCTGCCTTAATTAGCAATCCCTGCCAGCTGGATTCCCCATTTTCATCATAGTAAGATTCACTCATTTCCATCGCATCCATTCGCTCAGGCGTTTTGGTAATGCCGGTGATTGCCATATCAATCTGACCATTTCCAAGACTTGCCAATACAGCATCAAAATCCATTGCCTTAATGGTCAGTTTGACCCCCATCTCATCAGCAATATATCTGGCAAAGTCCATATCACTACCGACGTATTGATCTTGTCCTGTTTTCGTCGTATCGATAAATTCATTCGGTGGAAAGTCTGGTGAGGTTCCAACAATCAGTTCTCCACGTTCCATGATTTTGTCTAACAGTTCCCCTTCACCATTCGCCTTGGTGCTTTCTTTTGCCTGTATCTGTATTAAAAAGCTTCCACAAAGCACGCTAAGTAGGATAAATAAGGTACTTATTTTTGTGAATTTCTTCATCATCATCTTCCTTTCTCACTCATAAAATAAAAACGCCGTCTCTATTCCAGAGACGACGTTTTATCGCGGTACCACTCTAGTTATTCCTATAATCTATAGGAATCCCTCAACCTGTAACGCTGGTCAGCGGTTTCTCCTACTAAGTTCAAAGAAACACTCCCAGATGCGTTTCCATTATCACGTTACCGTTGAACTTCCACTCTGTTTCAACTCGCTGTTGGTATATGATAATGTACTCTTCTGATCATGCGATTTTTTATAAGTGGCTTTATCATACTGGATTCATTTTTATTTGTCAATACATAATAGAAAGTTTCTATAACGATTCTTAAAAAATCATGCCCATTTGTTTTTATGCCAGTAACAAGATAATAATCGAGGAAGAGAGAATAATTAATTTCCGTCCTCTCACACCACTGTACGTATGGAACCGTATACAACGGTTCAAAACAATACAAAATATGCTTGAACTGAAATCGATTTGCTTTGGTTCTTATTCCTAGATACAGAGATTTGCCTCGACCTTCCTTCACCTCACGATGAACACCCTTGGTTCTGGCTAGTGATTGACGACTGTGATGAACGCCTCCACCGTACTCTTTTACCACCTAGTTATGATCCATGCCAAGAACACGAAAAAAACATCATGCTAGCACACATGATGTTTCACTGATTATTTACCAAAATAACGGTCTAATAAGCCTTTAAATGCTTTGCCATGACGTGCTTCATCACGTGCCATTTCATGAACCGTATCATGAATCGCATCTAAATTAGCAGCTTTTGCTCTTTTTGCCAAATCAAATTTACCTGCTGTTGCGCCATTTTCTGCATCTACACGCATACGTAAATTCTTTTCTGTAGAATCACTTAAAACCTCACCCAATAATTCAGCAAACTTCGCTGCATGTTCTGCTTCTTCAAAAGCCGCTTTTTCATAATACATGCCGATTTCTGGATACCCTTCACGATGCGCAACACGTGCCATTGCTAAATACATACCAACTTCACTGCATTCCCCTTCAAAGTTCATGCGTAAATCGTTCATGATATCTTCACTGGCACCCTGTGCAACGCCAAGGACATGCTCAGCAGCCCAACTCATTTCACCTTCTTGTTTCGTGAATTTTTCAGCAGGTGCTTTACAGATTGGACAGAATTCAGGTGCTGTATCACCTTCATGTACATACCCACATACACTACATACAAATTTAGCCATTGTAATATTTCCTCCTTATAGTATGTTAATCGATTATATTTTACAACATCCTAAGCAAAATGTGAATGCATTTGCCCTTTTTCTATCCCAAGTTTATCCTATAGTGTATATCTGGATAATCATCTTCCTTGCTTAAAAAAACGATGGCATCTACATACCATCGCTTTCCTCATAATGACATATTTTTACGTTGAAACAACACATTTGCAGCACTAAAACAACCAATAGCAATGAGTAACAAAATACCACTCATATACCAGCCTTTAGCTGCATTGACAATTAAAGCATCTCGATCAAACAACGTCATAAGCGTTGCATATTTCATATTTTCTAAATTCCCCTTCATGTTTGCCAACATTTGAACGAGTATAAAGTATATTCCAAATCCTGCGCCAAAGGTTGCTGCCTGCCGATATTCATTGCAGATACAGGAAAACAAGAAACTAATTCCTGCCAGTGCCATATGCAAACACAACACACCGAAATTCAACCGCAGATAGGCTGCCACATCTAAATCCTGAGGAAACATAAATGAGCTACACACTAAACCTAGTAGCGTACAATACGCAATCAGCAAGAGCAGATTGGTAAGCAAAACAAAACATTCTGTCCGCCACACACAGCCACGTGTACTTCCCGAGGATAAAAGATATGCCATAGATCCATTATCAACTTTCTTGGCAATGTATTTTAAAGATAACAAAACCGTGAACAAGAAAGGAAATACGATCATTAACATTCCGTATAGATAGGTTGATAAAAAATGCACCAACGTAGCGGTGGAACCATTCATGCCCACCATTGACATGATTTCCGGCATCATTTTGGCAAATTCATCCAATGCACTTCCTAAAGAAGGATCAAACATCGTTAACATGATAGTCGTATACATCGTAAGGATCAAGCAGAAAATCAATAATAATTTCCAGCTATTCTTCATTTCAGTCACATATAACGCTTTATTCACCATGATGCTCACCTCCATAATATTGCATAAAGATTTCTTCCAAGCTTTGATGAGTAACATCAATATCTTCGACTTCATAGTGAGACAGCGTTTGAATGAGCTTAGCTAGATTTTTATGAATTTCAACTTCTACCATATGCTTATGCATTGCTGTAATATAAAACCCCTCCTGTTGAAAGCGGACAACTTCATTTATATTCGCAAAACGGATCTGATAACGGCGTTTTTTAGATTGCCGCAAGGTTTGTGCATCTTCCACACAGACGATATGGCCATCTTTGATAATGCCGATACGATCACATGTTCGTTCAACTTCTTCAAACATATGTGAAGACATTAAGATGCTTTTGCCTTTCATCTTTTCTTCCTGAATTAGATCCACAAAAACATTTTGCATTAATGGATCTAAACCACTGCTGGGCTCATCCAGTATCAAAATTTGGGGATCATGCATAAAAGCAGCGACAATGCCAACTTTCTGTTTCATTCCTTTACTCATTTTCTTAATTCGCCCACTTGGATCAAGTTCAAAACGTTCCATTAATTCTTCACAGCGTCCCATATCTTTCATACCGCGAAACTTTGCCATAAATTTTAAAAATTGCATGCCGCTCATTTCTTCCCATAAGTTTATTTCACCAGGAATGTAGCCAAGCTCTTTTTGTATGGTAGCTGCTTGCTTACCACAATCCATTCCTAAGATAGAACAATTTCCTTCTTTGGCAAAAATAAATCCCAGTAAATGACGAATCGTTGTTGTTTTACCAGCACCATTAGGCCCTAAAAAGCCAAATACTTCTCCCTCATCGATAGTAAAGCTAATATCAAATATTCCCTTACCATGCCCATAGTCACAGGTCATATGCGAAATTTCTATCGCCTTCATCAATTTCCTCCTCACCAAACAGTTTATGTCATCTGTTTTACCATTACTGACATTATAGCAGATTCTTTATAAGCTACAATGATTTTCACATTTTCTCTGCATTTTAGATAGGTTCATTGCATGAACAATACTTCACCTTCTTATAAAATTAATTTCTGCTATGAATCTAACTGTTCAGGAAATGACACTTGTCTATTTCGAATGTAATGGATTGTTTTTTGTAAATGAAACATAAAAAAAAGAGATCCTCGATCTCTTCCTATTTTCCACGACGTGCTTTACGTGCAGCTTCTGACTTTAACTTACGACGAACGCCAGGTTTTACGTAAAACTCTCTTTTGCGAGCTTCAGCAAGGGTTCCATTTCTTGACACTTGACGTTTGAATCTACGTAAAGCATCATCAAGAACTTCGTTTTCTTTGACTACTACTTTCGGCATGATTTACCCTCCCTTCTGATGCAAGCATATTTATTATACTGAAAAACATATGAAAATGCAACAGAAATATAACATTTTTCTAGCATTTACCCATAAAATATGTGAAAATACCGTCTTATGTATAGATTCCTCTTGCGAAATTCTGCTGTTTTTAGACAAATGTCATCACTTCTCTAGTTCATCCTCTAATCCCAGACAATGTTTGCGAATCACATGGCGTGCAGCGATATGATCGCCAATCCAAGGTTCTCGTCCAAATTCACGATACATAAAAACCTCATCCCCTTTTCCAAGGATAAGTACTGTATCGTTGACATTTGCGCTTTCAATCGCCTGGCGAATAGCCGAATAACGATCCTCGATAAAAATGTTATTGGTATCCTTGATACCACCTTTGATTTCATTTGCAATATCCCTTGGGTTTTCATCTCGTGGATCATCTTCCGTTAGAATAATGCTATCGCAATAGCGATCAGCGATTTCTCCAAACACCTTACGTTTTTTCGTATCACGTTTACCGGCGGAGCCAAATACTGCGATAATTGCATTCCCATCCGGCGTAATGCTATTGGCAAATTCAAAAACCTTTTCCATTCCATCAGGCGTATGAGCAAAATCTACAATCACATTGAAAGCCTGACCCTCATCAATGCGTTCCATACGGCCATCTACCTGTGTTAATTCAGATAAATAAGGAACAATTTCTTTTAATGCAACGCCGCTTTCACACATTGCCGCGATTGCTCCTAGCAGATTATAGATATTATACATAGCGACTAAATTGGTCGTAATTGTATAGGTTTCTTCATGATGAATCAAATCAAAGGTTGATCCATTCGTGCCAATATGGATATTATCACCACGATAATCGGCATCAGCCGTCACACCATAAGATACGATATGTGCTTTACAGCCAGCCACCATTCGTTTAGCAAAAGGATCATCTACATTTATAACGGCCACACCGTCACTCTTTAATTGTAAAAACAATTTGTGCTTAGCTTCAAAATAGTTTTCAAGTGTTCCATGGAAATCCAAATGATCGTATGTCAGATTCGTAAATACGGCTACATCGAAATCAACACTTTGTACGCGCCCCATCTCTAAACCATGTGAACTGACTTCCAGCGCAACTGCCTGCATGCCATAATCAACCATATCCTTCATGGAATGATGTATTAAAATCGGATCTGGTGTAGTTAGACTGGGCGGCATCGTGACATCGCCATAACTGATGGAAATCGTTCCAATATAACCACAAGGTTTAAAATGTGAGTAGACATCTTTAATGATGCTAGTAATCGTACTCTTTCCATTGGTACCGGTCACTCCAAATACCGTTAATTGATGACTTGGGTGTCCATAAAATTTGCTAGCCACCATATTTAAAGTACGATTTACATTTTCGACTTTTATATAGGCTACTCCTTTGTGCATGGTTTCAATGTCTTTCGCATGAACGATGCATACTGCACCTTTCTCGACAACTTCTTCAACAAATTGATGACCATCAAAAGTCATACCATCCATGCAAAAATACATATCCATAGGCTGAATTTTCCGTGAATCCGTACATAAGCCGCCGATTTCAATATCCGGTGCATTTTCAAATAGCAGAGACAGTTTCATGAGGTACCTCCTTGACGTCGCAGGCGATAAGCTTATCGTCTATATAAGAAGTGATGACAACCTGTTTCATCTGATGCAGCGCTTTTACATCCATTGAACAATATACCTCTAAATATTCACTGGTATGTCCAAAGAGCATGCCATCTTTTTCTTTTTCAAATAATACAGACACTTCTTTTCCTACAAATTTCTGTTTATAAGCAGTATATAACGCTTTTGAACATTGCGCAAGTCTTGCCGCACGTTCTTTCTTTATTTTATTTTCTAAATGCCCGCTCATTGTTGCTGCCACTGTATGATCACGACGAGAATAAGGAAAGATATGCAAAAAGCTTAATTCCATCTGTTTGATATTTTCCATTGTATCAACAAATTGTTCTTCACTTTCCTGAGGAAATCCTACAATGACATCGCTGGAAATACTAATATCAGGCATAAGAGAGCGGATATACTTCACACGTTCTTTAAACCATTCTACATCGTAAGGACGATGCATGTTCTTCAATACTTCATTATTGGCAGACTGTATCGGGATATGCAAATGGCGCGCGATTTTGGGTTCCTTTTGCATAAATGTCAATAATTCATCACTGATTTCATTCATTTCAATACTGGAAATACGAATACGCCGCAATCCCTTTACTTCTTTACACATCCGTTTCATTAGCTGCGTCAGATTCGTATTTATGTCTCTTCCATATCGACCCGTATGAATACCGCTTAAAACAATTTCCTGATGACCGCTGGCACATAAATCTTGTGCAATCTTAATAACTTCATCCTCTGGTAAAGAACGTTCTGCCCCACGGGCATAAGGAATGATACAATAACTGCAAAATTGGTTGCAACCATCTTGGATTTTTAAAAAAGCGCGCGTCTGATGTTCAAAATGTTGAATCGGCAAAGCTTCAAACACGCGCAAAGCACGAACATCATGTATTTCATTGACCTGTTTTTCTCCTTGCAAGGCTTTTTCAATACGATCAGCTAATGTTCTTTTGCCATCACTACCGATTAAAATATCAACATGTTCTTGTTGTTCTAACTGTTCTTTAGCGGTCTGTACATAACAGCCGACAACAGCAATCAAAGCATTTTGATTCAATGCTTTTGCTTGATGTATTTTCTGACGAGACTTACTACCTGCCGTGTTTGTCACTGCACATGTATTAATGATATAGACATCTGCTTTTTCCTTAAATGATACTTGTTGATAGCCCTTTGCCAGCAAAGCACTCTCATATCCCTGTGACTCATAGGTATTCACCTTACAGCCAAGTGTAGCAATCGCAAATGTTGTCATGATTCTTTCTCCTTCGTTTTTTTCTTTAATCGTTTATGCTGGTACTTTTTTAATTTTTTCTTAAATCGTTCATTTACGATTGGATATTCCAGCAAAAACATGAATAATGCATCCTCATCTTTTTTTAATAGTGCTTTCGCAATTTCAAAACGCATAGCTGCAGGACATTCTTTCTGCTTTGGATCTAATGAAAAGGTAGATACACAAACATCTTGTCGATACACATAAAATCGTTTTGTCAATGGATGATATAAAACATAATCCATGAGCCCTTCGGTTGCACACACCTCGCAGCTACTAAAACCGTGTGCATAGCTTTCATAACCATACATATGTGGAACTACTTCGTTTGCACAATTACGGATAAACGTATGATATTGTTTCAAATCCAACAAGACAATTTCATCTGTATAAAGATGATTAAAACGTGGTGAGAAACACGGCATATAGATTTCTTTATCCTCATATGTGAAATATTCTAATGCTTCTTTTTGTTTTGCTATTTCCAAATTCATTTGTTGTTTTCGTTCTATATAAGTCAAATCATACCAATAGTCAAACATTTGAACATACGTATCAAAAAAGACATCTTCAAATTTACGTTTGTTCAGCAAGGAGTGATATAACATTTCCACATAAAAACAATCACTGTCACTTTTCAAGACACATGGGATATTGTATTCCTTCACCAAAGCACGCATTTTATCGAGTTTCTTTTTATATGATTTAAAATCAAGCAGTTTCTTATCAAATTTCTTATTTACCAGTTGTTCCAGTGTTTTCATGATGATCACCTGCCATTTCATAAAAGAAGGATATGCAGGCAAGTAAACTTAATGCGGCAGTTTCCGCACGCAGGATACGTGCACCTAAAGATACCCTATGAAAGCCAACTTCTTCTAATTGAATAACTTCATCTTCACTGAATCCGCCTTCGCATCCTACCACGATAAATACCTTGTGGGGTGCCGGATATTTTTGCAGCACTTCTTTGACATGCGCACTTTTTACATCTGCACGCTCATAGGCGATCAGCTTTACATCGGCATCTTCACTTGCTTTTATCAATTCAGCAAAACTTTTTGGTGAATCTAGCGCAACAAGTGTTGAACGTTTGCATTGTTCGCAAGCCTCTTGCAAGATTTTATTCCAACGCAATCGTTTTTTATCCACTTTTTCATCTTTGGTTTTCACAACGGTCCGACTGCTTGTAAAAGGAATAATTCGCTGTACACCTAATTCTGCACTCTTTTGTAATAAGAAATCCCATTTTTCTTTTTTAATCAGCCCTTGTGCCAGTATCATATCAACAGGCGTACGGGTGTGATCTTCCATTTCTTCATCCACACATGCAAAAACCTTATGATCACGAAATACCACATGGGCATAATACATATGCCCCTTTCCATCAGCTAAGCGAATAATTTCATCTGGTTTCATGCGCATGACATGTTGTATATGATGCGCTTGTTCGGGTTCCATCTCTACAAGATCGTGTACCTGTAACGGTTTATGTAAAAAGTATTGCTGCATAACTTCACCTCATAACTAATAAATAATACAATATTTTTTTAAATCTTACAATTCCTATTCACTCAAGCTCATGAAAAAACAGTGGAATCCACTGCTTATCGACTCTTCATCTTTCCTTTCGTGGCAAGTGAGCGCAACTGCGCCACCTCGAAAGGTTTTAATATACGATACTCTCCTTGGCGCAAATCGCTGCACTTTAAAAAGGCCAATTCTTTTCGGTGTAAACGACGTACCTCATAGCCCAATGCTTCCATCATTCGTTTGATCTGGCGATTTCTTCCTTCATATATCGTCAAATCAAAACTACATTGATTTTTGGCAACATCCTTTTCTGTCAGCTTAAGCTTCGCCGGTAATGTCTTTTTCCCATCATCTAAAACAATACCTTTTTTGATCTGGATCATTTCTTCCGGTGTCAAAATACCGTTAATTGTCAGATTATACACCTTTGGTATATGATAGCGTGGATGAATGATTTCATTAGCGAATTCTCCATCATTGGTTAAAAGTAAAACACCACTTGTATCATAATCCAGACGCCCTACCGTAAAAATACGTTCTTTACATGGAATCAAGTCAATAACGGTCGTACGATCAAACTCATCATTGCTGGTGCACATTGTTTTTTTTGGTTTGTTCATTAAAAAATAAACTTTATTTTCCTTTTCAATTGGATTTCCATCCACTTCTACTACATCACCGCGTTTTACTTTGTATCCCATTTCTGTGATAATATCCCCATTTACACACACTCTACCCTGTGCAATCATCTCTTCCGCTTTTCTTCTTGAGGCTATGCCAGCTTGTGCAATTACTTTCTGCAAGCGTTCCATGCTACCACCGTCCGTTTCTTCCTAGTTATTTTACATGATAACCTTATTTTTGCAAAGCTTTATTTTCATTTTGTTTAATACGCAGCAGATTATCTCCCATAACTTTTACCATACTGGAAAAAAAGCTGATCAACATTTCCTGAAGAACCTTTCTGGTATCCTCATCTAATTCACTAAAACCTTTTAAAATCACCAGCATATTTTTTATGTTGGTAATAGACAAATCTTTTATCGTATTCGCATTGGTTCGTGATAAAACATCATATATCGCATCCACTGCCAATGCTCGCTGGCTATCTTCCATGTGCGACAGCCACTGTTTTAAAGCATGGTCAAAGAGTTCACTGGAGGCCGTTATAGATTGCAGATAAATGAAATCTGCACCTTCTAATTGCCAAGAATATGGATCATGCTGCCAAAGTGACAATTGATTGCTTTGTATGACGTGATAAGCTTCTTCATGCTGTAAAAGCATACCGACAACGCTCGATTGTGGGACATATGTATAAATGCGTGGTAAAATGCGTTGAAAAGACGCCTGCTTTATGATTGTCTTATCAAATCCAGGACCATCCATATTGTATACCCCTGCAATACGATCTTGCAGTGCTTCATTAGCAAAGGCACTGGCATAAACAGCAAGATTGCCTCCTTTTGAATGTCCGCAGATATATAAGCGTCCCTTATAATGCTCGCTAATCTGCTCCACGTATTCCAAAGCATCGTGCTGTGAAGGTATCACAGGTAAAAAACTCATATTAAAATCTTCTTTCCAGCCCACCAATGTGCTGTCTGTACCACGAAAAGCAATACATATATCTCCTGTTTCCAATAAAAAGCTCATCGCACAAAATTGTTTTTGTTGCTGTTCATCAAAGCGTGATACATAGCGAAAGATTTTAACCTCTCCATATCGTCTGCTTTCTGCCATCTCAGATAATATACGTTTATCATTTTCTACCCTTGCTTGTTGTAAGTCAATGTGTAATTTTTGATAGGCCTCATTTACCTGCCGTAAAGACAGTGGAGCGCTTGTCTCATTTAACAACGCATCAAAGCGAACATACGATAAACAACAAAAAGCTAATGCGTCTAAATTACGAAAAGCATCTTGCCTCATCGTCAGATCTTTACGCCATGTCAAATATGTGAAAATCGAATCTTTCTCCATATGCTCACTTCCTAACCGCCTTCCTATGTATTTTAACAAAGATTTTGTTATCTGTCACTTTGAAAAGACAGCGTTTCACGCCGTCTCAGCCAAAAAACCATACTGTTAAAAAAATCGCCATCGCAATGCCGGCAACATCCGCAAGCAGCCCAATGGGCAATGCATTCTTTGTTTTTTTAATGCCGACACTGGAAAAGTATAAAGTGATGACATAAAATGTTGTATCTGTAGAACCTTGGATAATACTCGCCATGATTCCTTGTAAAGAATCAACTCCACAAGTTTTAAAAATATCGACAAGCACTGCTAAAGAGGCATTACCAGAAATCGGGCGAAAAAAGACCATCGGCCATATCTCTTTAGGAATTCCTTCAATATAGGTAGCAATCCCATTACAAATAACTTCCATTAAGCCACTTTCTCGCAATAAAGTAATAGCACACATCATTGCTAATAATGCAGGATAAATATCACTAAACAAAAAAATACCATCTTTTACACCTTCAATAAATGAATGATACGCATTTACACGACGCAACAAAGCGATTACACAGATGAAAAGAACTAGTAATGGAAGAATATAAGAAGTGTTAATCACGATAATTCCACCACCTATCCACGCATAGCCCTACAAATGAGGCAAAGCAAGTTGAAAGAATGGCGAACGGCATAAATCCCGTAACATCTAAAGAATGGAAAGAGGAACGCATGGCAATAATGGTCGTACTTAATAAAGTAACGCCCGCTGTATTTAAAACCAGAAACGTTACCATCGAACGGCTGGCTTCTTCTTTATGGGGGTTATGTTGTTGCATACCTTGCATCGCTTTTAAACCCATTGGTGTAGCTGCTGAACCTAAGCCTACCATATTCACGATTACATTGCTGGCAACATATCCCAATGTTTCGGCATCATTCTTTAAATCAGGAAATAAGCGTTTTAAAATCGGATGTGCCAATTTTTCTAAAGCCGCTAAAATTTTAGCATCTCTGGCAATATATAACATACCATTCCAAAATGCTGTCACACATAACAATGGTACAACAAAATCAAATGTTTCTTTTCCAACGCTGACAAACACCGCATTAATTACATCCACCCGTCCATTGCAAAGGCAATAAAGAACAGTGATGCAGATAATCAACAACCATATGACATTCATGAGAAAAGCCCACCCTTCTTATCCCTTACTTTTTTATAGGGAAAATTATAGACTTGCTGATTGTTCCCATTACGTATTTCTATAATGAATTCTTTATCTTCAAAATGCGAGCTTACCATAAGCTTTGCTTGTTCCTTTTGAGTAATGGTAACAGCGATATCCTCAGGTATGCAGATTTGTTTATGATCTATGACATATTTTCCTTTGGCCAGGATAGGAATTACCTTAATCTCATCGAAAGCTTTGGTGTGCTTTTGCTCATGAAAAGTAAAGTCATCTCCCATACCAAGCGTAACGATGACATTTTCAACATTTTCATGCTTCGCTGCGCTGATCAAAGTCCTTCCAGCTTTCTTCGTAAATCCTGTTTTCCCGGCGATAGCAAAAGGATATTCAAATAAGAGTTTATTTTTATTGCGCCAGCGATAGTTCCATTCACTCGTATAATACTTGGTTCCGCTTATTTCACGAAAGGCAGGGTTTTTCATAGCATAAGACATCAGCAATGCCATGTCATATGCACTGGACAAATTGCCACCATCTTCTTCATCTAAACCACTGGGATTTGCGAAATGTGTATCTAGCATACCGATTTCTTTTGCCTTTTCATTCATCATCTGGACAAATTTTTTTTGTGTCTTACCAATATGCAAAGCGATTTCTAAGGCTGCATCATTACCACTCCTAAGCATTAATCCATATAATAACGAGCGCAGCGATACCTGTTGTCCTTCCTTTAAATAAATCATGGAACCATATGCCTGTTTTAATTCCTTCCCGGTTTTCCATGTTGCATTTAAATCACCTTTTTCTAATGCAAGTATCGCTGTCATCACCTTCGATATGCTAGCAACACTTTGCACCTTGTGCATATCCTTTTCCTCTATGACTGTATTATCTGCATCACTCATCACACAATAAGATTGCCCATGCACAGTTTCTAAGTTGATTATCAGGCACAAGAAAAAGCAGAGCAGTTTTTTCATTCTCATCACCTGTTGAAGTATATGTTAACCAGATGCTTTTCATGCTCTTCTTAGATAATAGAATTCGCTAAACATAAAACGAAAAAACGTCGTATAGTCATAAAAATCATCGCTATAACTACCCTATAAAGAATGCTGTCAACATACCTAATCCACAAATATAAACTTAACTTTTTTAGATGATAATTATAAATCGACAGCATAAATGTATAAAATCATTCATCTTACCCTTCTTAATCACCACATGAAAAGAGGAGCCACGCATGCTCCTCCTTTCTCTATTATGCCATATCCCATCGTTTCTCTTCGATTTCCTTTGATATGACACTCCAAGGTACTTTGTTTGTTTACTTACAAAGCCTTTTGCGTTTTCCATTTTCTCATTCTTTACTCACTCATTCAGCTTTATTTTCAACAGCCTGTGTTATCTGCGACTACCTTATCTCCTGACTTCCTTATTTCGCATATGTCCTTATCCATAGTTCTAAGTATCATCAGTTTTGTCGTTTACCGGCTTCCCTTGGCTCTTACAGGATGCCACTACGCGCTGATCTTGTATATGATCGTTTTTTTATTATGTGCGACATATCTCTCATCAGTTTCATGAACCCTTCCTGTGATAAGCTTTTTTTCATACCTTTCTTGGTACATCTTTACTATATACTTAGGTGTTTTATCTGTAAATCCTTCTGGCAAAATAGGAAGCTTATTGGTAAAATCAGTAAAAAAGAGAAATTATTCAAACAATTCCTCATCTCTTTCTTCTTTGAATTCCGGAAGATCCGGCAATTCTTTTAAACTTTCTAACTTAAAGGTATCCATAAATTCTTCTGTTACCTCATAGAGAAATGGTCTACCTGGTGCATCTGTTCGGCCACATTCTTTAATCAGATTACGCGCCAACAACTTACGTACCATCATATCACAATTGACACCACGAATTTCTTCAATTTCAACACGTGTAATCGGTTGCTTATAGGCCACGATTGCCAAGGTTTCTAACGCTGCGCTAGATAAAGTGGACATTTTCGTAGATGAAAATAGCCGTTGCGCATATGGATGAATAGACTCTTTTGAAACAAATTTATATACACCACCAAAGCGTACCAATTCTATACCATGTGTGTTCTCAAGATATGCTTTCATCATCGTGTCTAATGTTTCTTCTAATTCTTCCTTACTGACTTCTTCTAGACAATCTAAGAGTTGTTCCATCGTTATGCCTTCATCTCCACTCAGAAACAACAATCCTTCCAATATTGGTTTCAAATGCTCATGCATATACAACTTCTCCTTTGATAATCCAAATTACATCTTGCGCATCAAGTGTAAATGTGATTTCTTTATGTTTAATTAAATCCAAAACTGATAAAAAGGTCACAATAACCATATGCAAACTGTCACAATCACTACATAAATCTTCAAAGCTCATTTTACCAACAAAATCACGGAGCCGTTTCTTAATTTGGACGACGCGTTCATCCAGCGATAACTCTTTCACCGTCATTCTGGTTTCCAAAGGATGTGATAATGCCATACGTCTTAAAACACGATTCATAGCCTTAATCAAATCATAAGGATTACCATCAATTTCTGCTTCCGTAACCGTATGTACCCATTTATTGGTTTCTTCACTTATCGGCTTGCTCATCATCAACTGACGTTCTTCATATTTCTGTTCAAACTGAGCACTTACCTCTTTGTAACGCTGATATTCCAATAGACGTTTTACTAGCTTTTCGCGTTGATCCTCTTCATATTCTTCCTCAATCACTACTTTTTCCCTTGGCAATAGTTTCTTACTCTTATACTCCAAAAGTCCTGCTAACTCAGCTAAATACTCGCTGGCAACTTCTAGATGCATGGATTCCATCGCATTTAAATATTGCAGATATTGATCTGTTAAGATATTCATATCCAAATCAAACAAATCCAATTTATTATCTTTGATCAGATGCAGCATTAAGTCCAAAGGACCTTCAAACTGATCGATCATGATCGTAAATGCCATGAAATCACCTCGCGCTTAATTATATCAAAAAAAAAGCGGAATGAGTAGAAATATTTTTATATGCTTTAGATTACCGGCATTATGTCGAATGGCAAGTGAAAAATCACTTTTCATATGAATATGAAAATATATTCTTTTTTAACGCCATTATCCTTAGCAATTAAGCAATAAGATCATGGATAAGCAACCCTTTCTGTCTTAATTGGGTTATGGAAATATATCAAAATAGCATTTCATCCTACACATTACACCTTACATAAAAATTTGTAATAGCGATTAAAAAGCTGAAATCACTTAACGATTTCAGCCATTTTCATGTATATCGCATCATTTCTTCACCTGATATTAACACTGAATTTAAGATGATCGCAATCCATCCCCTGTTGCTTATAAAAATGATGAGCATACTTGCGAGATTGTTTGCTAGAAAGTTCTAACTGTATACAAGACTGCTGTTTTGCGAACGCAAGCGCCTGTGCAAACAATGTACTGCCATACCCCTGCCGTTGTTTATCTTTTTTGACGATGAGTTCTTCTATCATAGCGATGTTGGCACAATGATGTAAATGATAGAGTATCCGCAAAGATACATAACCAATAATTTCTTCATCATTTGTTAAGACCCATGCCTTCATACTTCTGTCCTTGCGTTGCATCGCAAATCCTTTCAAAAATAAAGCCTTATTCAACTCTTTATTTTCTAATTCACAAAGCAATTCATATACAGGCGTTTCATCCCCTGACATTACTTCCCGTATTTCCATCATGCTCACCTCAAATTAAGTATATCATATTTATTTTTTTCTCGCTTTATTTACGCGAATCGGAGAACCAAATAAGATACGACTACATTCTTTATATGAGAATGGTATCAATGGATATAAATAAGGAAATTTAATCGTTTTCGTAGACATTAAAACGACAATATGTAGAAATACCCCGAAACAGAAGCCAGTTTGTCCAAAGAATAAAGCTAATGCGCCAATAAAAATACGGAATACTTTATTAGCCAATGATAACTCATAAGATGGAGTTAACAGATTGCCAATGTTACACAACGCCACCATAATTAGAATTTCTTTGGTATAGGCACCTAGCTCTATTGCCATATCCCCTAATACAAAAACAGCGATAAAGCTCATGATGCTCGATAAGATCGTCGGTGTATGGATGAGCGATTGCCGTATCCATTCCACCACAATATCTGCCAAAATAATTTGAAAACCAAATGTAAATAAGTGTACATTTTTCATAGGTAAGTGCAGCATGGTTGGATTTTGATCTATGACAAGGGCTATCCATAATGGCAACAAGTATAAGGAAAACAGAATGCCAATCAGGCGTAGGATACGTGTAAAAGATGCGACAATAGTCGTTTGTGTATACTCTTCAATTTGTTTCGTTTGTTCAAAAAAGGTGGTAGGTAAAATAACGGCTGTCGGAGCATTATCCACCAAGGCAACCAAATATCCTTGCAATAAGTGAATAGCACAGATATCCGGACGTTCTGTATAGCGAACATGTGGATATGGATTTAAAGTTTTTCCATATAACTGTTCAACTAAATTACGCTCACTTAAAATTTCTGTTTCACTCAATTGTTTCATTCGTGTTTCAAAATCGTTGAGCACATCTGGATCTACTAGATGTTTGATATACACATAAGCAACATCTGTGCGTGTTTTTACTCCTTCTTTATGCATAATGACACTAAGGCGAGGATCACGGATGCGCCGACGAATTAGGCCGACATTCAAAATGACATTTTCAACAAAACCATCATGTGCTCCGCGCACGCTTCTTTCAACACTTGGTTCTGCATTGCTACGCGATGGATAATGTCTTGTTTCAATGCAAAAATAATATTGAGAACTATCCAATAATACTAAGCACTGCCCACTAAGCATGTTAATTACTGCTTTTTTTGGGTCCTTCACCTTTTCCACCGAGCCAGGATAAAAGGTCAGTTCCACATGGTTAGTTGCCGTTATCGTCAAGCCTTCTACCAGATTGGAAATCAGTTGACTATCCGATAAAGAAGAAAGAAAAAGCAAGATCGCATCATGTCCTTCAATCTGCAAATGCCGTTTTACAACATCAAAGGAATCAGACAACTCTATCGTTAACTGTTGTAGGCGTGCTTGTAGCTGTTCCTTCATGATTTTGGTTTGCACAAAATAGCTACAAAGAAAGCAAACAAAATACCACTCGTGATACCGGCAGCAGTTAAATCAAACATGCCAAGTAAAATACCGAGCAGTCCTTCTTTTTGGGCCTGTGCTAATGCCCCATGAATCAAACTATGTCCAAAACTAGTAATAGGAAGACTTGCCCCCATACCAGCAACCTTTAACAGCCAATCATAAATACCAAAGGTGTCCAAAGCTGCTCCGATAGCCACAAATAAAGAAGTGATATGTCCGGCCGTTAATTTGGTATGATCATATAAAAGTTGTCCTGCTAATGAAATACCGCCACAGACTAAAAAGGCATAGACAAAAACCATATCATTCACTCCTTTCGTAAACGATGCCATGAGCAATACAGGGAATCGTTCCTTTTTGTTGTACAGCGACGGGTGATAATAAAGCACCCGTTGCTAAGACCATGATACGATGATATTCCCCTTGTTCCAAACGATTTAACAAATCACTCATAGATACACACATGCTGCATGCACAACCACTACCACCACAAAACACATCCTGTTTACTATTATCGTAGATCATCAATCCACAATCAGATAACCGATTATCTATTTCATATTGTTCCTGCGTTAATAAGTCCGTTAGAAACGCAAAGCCAACTTGCGATAAATCACCGGTCACAATGCGATCAAAATCGGTAATCTTTTGCTTACTCTCTTTTAAATACGTCGTCAACGTATCATAAGCAACTGGAGCCATCGCTAATCCCATATCATTCGCATCGGTGTGATTCCAATCAACAATCTTACCAGGAACAAAAGCAGTGACTTTGATGTTCGATGGCTTTGTGCCTAAGACAATAGCACCGGCGCCACAGACAGTTGTCGTTGTCGTATCTTTTTTCTGTATGCCATATTCATTAGGAAAGCGAAATTGACGTTCTGCTGCAGCTGTATGTGAGCTGGTAAAAGCCATTGCATGAGATGCCATATGATGTTCTATCCACATGGCCGCAGTGCCAATGACCAATGAACTTGTAGCACATGCTGCATACATACCAATAAAAGGTACATGAAGATCTTTCGCAAAATAATGCGAGCTCATTAACTGATTCAATAAATCGCCACCTACCAGCACATCCAAATCAGAAACTTGGAGCTGCGCTTTTCGTAAAGCAATATCACTTGCGTCATATAATAAACGACGTTCTGCTTTTTCAAAGCAATCTTCACCACAGTAGGTATCTTCATAACATTTATCAAACTGCTCTGCTAATGGACCTTTTGCCTCAACAGGGCCACCTACGGCAGAGCGTGATGTCACATAGACATCATGAAATTGAATAATTGCCATAATTATCCTCCAAATAAGATAAAACGAATCATCCCAAATACAAAGGCTGAGGCAATGCCATATGTTAATACAGAACCGGCAAGCTTAAACATATTGGATCCAATACCATAAATTAGTCCTTCACTTTTTCCTTCTAAAGCACAAGCAGTTAAAGAATTCGCAAACCCGGAAATAGGAATAAATAAACCTGCTCCACAAACCTGGGCAAATTTATCATAAATACCCAAACCAGTTAAAATCGCAGTAATTAAGATTACCGTTACTACGGTCATCGAAATAGCTGTTTTTTCATCAACGCCCAATAGTGTTTGATATGCCATCATAACGAATTGAGCAGCGATTGCCAAAGCTCCACCGCTGAGAAAAGCAATCACTTCGTTTTTCACATAATGTGATTTTGGCGCATGTTTTTTCGCCGTATCTTTTATTTTTTTCTGATTCATATGCATCCTCCTTTATAACGCTAGTATGCACAACGTTTCTTGCATTATGTATAAAGCACATTCGGAAACCATGAAGAATTCTCATTCTAAACATTTCAAGAATACTTCAGTCAATCTTCACGATACGACCATTTTCCAATCAATCTTTACCATCATAATGAAAGGGCAAAGACTTATTTACCATAAGGAGGAGCTATGATATGAAAAAAAGAATTGTTTCATTATTTGCCTTGGCAATAACAGGTGTAGTATGTTTAACACTATATTCCCTAGGGGATATACATCTTGTTATGGAGATCATGGGAATAGAACAATATGAAGAAACGATACATGCAAAAGAAGATATAAAGACAACGATCGTATTAGATAGTGGCCATGGTGGTTATGATACAGGATGTATTGCTAACGATGGTACTTATGAAAAAGATATTACTTTAGCGATTGCTTTAAAAACGGGAGCATTATTATCTTCCTATGGTTATCATGTCGTTTATACACGTACAAGTGATGAAGTAAGTTGGTCTAACAACAATAAAGATGATTTAGCTACACGTGTAGCGATTGCCCAAGAAACAGATGCCGACTATTACATATCTATCCATATGAATGCAAGTGAAAATAATGATGGAGCAAATGGCTTTGAAATTTATGTAAAGGGCAACAACGAACGTATCTTACAAATCGCTTCACGTTTAGAATCATCGCTTACTTCATTGGCCTATACTAATGATCGCGGCATTAAAACAACAGCTTCTTCTCCCCTGTATGTCATTGATAACAATACAGTACCTGCCATGCTGATTGAATATGGTTTTCTTACTGATCAAAACGATGCAGCCTATGTATGCAGCGAAGATGGGCAACAAAAGTTAGCACAACAATTAGCCATCAGCATTCAGAAAAATGTGCCTCTTAGTAAAAGCTGATTTGTTATATATTTTTTTATAAAACGGTAAAAAAACTATGACACCATATAAAGAAAATGCTATAATATTACAAAGTGGTATGCTCATAATTTCTTTATGATGTATCGTATATAAAAATGGTGATTATATGACAATGGATGAAGCAAGAGCTTTAGTGACTCAATTAAATTTAGTATTTGACATCGTACGTTTTGTCGATGTGCGCATGATGCAGGAATATACCTTTGCTGAAGATGGGCAATTTATAGGCCATCCATACCATTGTTACAATGTCTGGAAGAAGAAACGTCGCTGTGAAAATTGCATTTCAGCGAAAGCTTTTATCCATCGTGGACGTATGACAAAATTTGAATTTATTGATAATGAAGTGTATCATGTAATAGCTATGTATACGGAAATTGATAAGATAGCCTATGTATTAGAAATGGTTACGCTTATAACGGATGAGGCTTTGTTCTCTGCGTATGGAAACAATGAATTTGTGGAAACCATTAATCGTTATAACCGTAAACTGTATACGGATCCTTTAACTGGTGTATACAATCGACGCTATTATGAAGAACAGTTAAGTGGGCTATCGAAAGAGTTTTCCATAGCCATGCTGGATGTTGATGATTTTAAAAATATTAACGATACGTATGGGCATAAAGCCGGTGATGATTCCCTATGCAATATTGTGACGACCATATCCTCCCTATTAGTAGAAGATGACTCTTTGATACGATATGGTGGAGATGAATTTTTGATTTTGTTTCAACATATGAATAAAACAGGATTCATTCAAAAGTTAGAAAGTATTCGCAAGGCAGTAGAAAATATTCGTCTACAAGATTATCCTAGCATTAAGTTATCGGTTAGCATTGGTGGAATATCCGCAATACAAGAGGCAATGGATGCCATAGAGGCTGCCGATATTCAGCTTTATAAAGCGAAACATAGTAAAAATTGTGTCCAGGTGGATTAAATAAGGAAATGCTTTGGTTTCCTTTTTTGCTATTTCTAATGGGTTTCTTTGTGAAGAAAAGGTATAATGTAGTTGAGAAAAGATAAGAAAGCAACTTTTTACATATTATAATAGACTCACATTCGTGTGAGAGATTGGAGAAAATCATGCAAAAAAAACGATCTTCGAAAACCCTTTATGAAGGTACTATCTTTACCGTTACAAAAGATGAAGTAGAAATAAAAGGATGTGTCTATGAACGCGACATCATCCATCATCATGGTGGTGTTGGTGTTTTAGCCATCAAAGAGGATAAGATCCTTTTTGTAAAACAATATCGTTACGCAATTGGTAAACACACCTTAGAAGTACCTGCTGGTAAATTAGAAAAAGGTGAAGATCCTTATACTTGTGGCTTGCGGGAATTGGAAGAAGAAAGCGGGCTTACTAGCCCTTTATTGCATCAACTATGTACCTTGTATTCTACTCCTGGATTTTGTAATGAAAAAATATATCTGTATTGGACAGATCAGTTAACACAGGTGGAAAATCCCGCACCTATGGATGAAGATGAAGATATTGAAGTTTTATGGATACCAATAAAAGAAGCTTTGGATATGGTTGAAACCGGAGAGATTGAAGATGGAAAAACCATTGTTGCTGTACAATTTGCCGCTATACATTTTTCCTAACTATACTAAGTATCAAAAAAAAAGCATCCTTATAGCTAAAAAAGAAGATTGCATACTATTATAAACATAGTTGTGCAATCTTCTTTTTGGATATTTGAAAGAGGTAAGTGATTACGCTCACCTTCATCAAACATTACGCTGAAAACTTAAGAAGCGCGTACCCTGAAATTGTAATTCACCTTGATCTTTTTCCGCAAGTTGTCCATACAATTTACCAGAAACGCGAAATTCTCTACGCTCACCATTTTCTAATTCAAAAGTGACGTAGTAAGTTGTTGTACTTGATGAAACTTTATCACCATTGCCATAATGATCTACATCTATGCGTTTTGTAACAATACAAGCACGATGCGTTTCTTGTTCTGCGTGATTATTACGCTGCCATTGTGCAATACCACGAACAATTGCCACCACAAAAATACCAATGACAATAACAAATATAATCCCGATGATGGCAGGTACGATATCAAATACTGGATCTTCCACTTCAAACATATGCTATTCCTCCTATCCAATCTATTTTTTTAATGCCGCTTCCCAAGCTAATTGAAACGCACTTTTTTCTTGTTTCACTGCCTGTTCCTGTTTACGCATATACGCTTTCAGCTCCTGCTTCCCTGCTTTATTGTTTTTTTGTTTCAACTGTTCATTAAAACGATCAAATTTCTCACGGAAACCACAAGTACACGTATATAAGCGTTTTTCTTTTTCTCCGACTACCGTCAATTTCTTATGACAGTTAGGACAACGGGCATTGCTGTTTAAGGTAAGATTTTGTTTATACTTGCATGCAGGATTGCTGCAAACCAAGCGTTTTCCACGCTTCCCATTTACTTCCAACAAATAATTGCCACATTCCGGACACTTTTTCTGTGTCATATTATCGTGGCGATAACTGGCTTCGCTTTGTTTCACCGCTTCTACCAAACTTGCCGCATAGCTTCTCATCTCTTTCATGAACTGCTGTGGTTTTAACTGCTGTTGACTGATCTTTGTCAGCTTATCCTCCCATTGTGCCGTTAACAAAGGCGAACGCAATTGTTCTGGAACAAGGTTGATCAATTGGATACCCTTGCTTAAAGGATAAATGGTATTGCCTCTTTTTTCAATATAATTTACATGAAAGAGCTTTTCGATGATATCCGCACGAGTAGCTACCGTACCGATACCATTGGCATCTTCTAACACTTGTTTCCATTTTGCATTATGAATAAATTTTGCAGGATGTTCCATTGCTGACAGCAAACTTGCTTCAGTATAACGAAGCGGTGGCTTTGTAAATGATTTCTGTTTGATGACTTGGCGTATTGCATAGTTCTGCCCTTGTTTTACGATTGGCAGACTTTGTATTTCTTCTTCCTCTTCCTCATCGAAAACATCATTACGCTGATATAAACTGCGCCAGCCTGCCTGCTTCATGATCTTCCCGCTCGCAAAGAAATGATGTTTATTGCAAGATCCTTCAATGCGTGTCTTTTCATATAGGCACACATCGGATAAAACCGCTAAAAAGCGGCGAATAACCAAATCATAGATACAACGTTCATCATGACTCAAACGCTGCAGCTCAACATATTCTTCTGTTGGAATGATGGCATGATGATCACTC
Source organism: Longicatena sp. (assembly GCF_982403165.1). Classification (NCBI taxonomy): domain Bacteria; kingdom Bacillati; phylum Bacillota; class Erysipelotrichia; order Erysipelotrichales; family Erysipelotrichaceae; genus Longicatena; species Longicatena sp. The sequence goes on along the minus strand of NZ_CEVYEL010000004.1, from coordinate 10,684 downwards.
ACCTTGCTATCATCCACGATACGCTTGTTTACCTTGATTCCCTTTTTTAAGATCATATGCGCAAATGGCTCATAGGCATCAATGGCAATCGCTTGCAAACGCTCTTTTAATGTAGGAACGATATCTGCGGATAAATAACGAGAATCACTCCGTGGATAGGTTAATACTTTATGCGTTTCATATAAGCTTTGCATGAGATTTAACGTATATTTTGCACTAAAACCAAAACGTTTATTAGCATCACGTTGCAATTCCGTCAGATCATAAAGCTGTGGCGGCAATTCCTTCTTGCTGCTGCATTCTACTTTATCAATGGTGATGTTCCCATGGGCTAAGGAATGCTGCAATTGCTCGGCCAATGCCAAATCAAATAAGGCCGCCTGCCCTTGCTTTCGATATTCCATAACAAAGCCATCCAGTTCTACTTTGATAGTCGCAAATTCCTTTGGCTGAAAGTGGCGAATTTCTTCTTCACGCGCAACAATCATCGCTAGTGTTGGTGTCTGGACACGTCCGGCAGACAGCTGTGCATTGTATTTGCAGGTCAATGCTCTGGTAACATTTAACCCAACCAGCCAATCAGCCTCTGCCCGACATACCGCACTTTTATATAAGGGCTCAAATTCCTTTGCAGGACGCAAATGGGCAAAACCTTCTTTAATTGCTTTATCCGTCTGCGAAGATATCCATAAACGTTGCATCGGCTTATGACAATTGGCCTTATCTAAGATCCAACGAGCAACCAATTCGCCTTCTCTACCCGCATCAGTCGCAATGATGATCTGTGTCACATCCTTACGTTGCAACAATGTCTTCACCAATCGGTATTGACGAGCCGTTTGTGAAATAACCTTAAGCTTCATCTTTTCCGGTAACATTGGCAGATCTTGCATATCCCAAGTTTCATAACGTTTATCATATTCACTAGGATCTGCTAACTCCACCAGATGCCCAAAGGCCCAGGTGACCACATATTGTTTATTTTCCATATAGCCATCTTTGGCCATCGTACAACCTAAGACACGCCCCAATTCTTTACCAACCGATGGTTTTTCTGCTAATACCAGTGTTTTCATTGCTCATCCTCCCAAAAGCCTGCCAGCTTCATTAATTGCTTTGCATTTGTTGTCTGACAGCGTCCTTGTTTCAAAGTATAATCAAAACAGATACGATCCTTTTCATAATACTCTGAGAAATGATAATTCTTTGCCTGTATTTGCTTATTGTTTTCTAAGTCACATAATTCGAAATCATGTGTAGACACCATGGTGATGATCCAAGGCTGATGCAATCGTTTGATCGCTTGAATGGCACACTGAATACGATCTGCGCTATTGGTGCCTTTAAAGATTTCATCAATTAACACCAGCATAGGCTCTTTTGTCTTGCTGGCATCCATCATTTCCTTAATGCGCAAGATTTCTGCATAAAAGGTCGAAATCCCTTCACTGACATCATCTTGTACTCGCATACTTGTATATACATGTACGATAGCAGAGCTACAAGTTTTTGCACATACCATAGCCCCGGCATGTAATAAGATCATGTTCATCCCAATCGTTCGTAAAAACGTCGTCTTTCCCGACATATTACTACCCGTAATTACATAAGAACCATCTTTCGCAGCAAAGTTATTTTTGACTGCTTCCTGCTCTTGTAATAACGGATGGTGCATGCCCTCCATAGTAAAGGATGGCTGTTCTTGTACAAGCAGTGTAGGAAATGTCACCGTATCTTTGGCATAAGACAATTGCGCAAGGGATACCAGCATTTCCATCTGACCAATCGCTTTTAGCCATGTTTCTACATGAATGCCATATTTCTGCCGCCAGTTGTGATAAGCTCTGGCACAGTGAAAATCTAACAAGAAACAACCGTTCAATAAAATATTCATAATAAAATTATTACGTGCCTGGACAAACCCTAATAAGATATTCAGGTGGTTCATGCCTTGCTTGGCATCTTGTAAACGTTGCTGCAATTCTAAAAGATACGCACTATGAAAGCTTGTTTCCTGCATTCTTTTGATCATACGTTCATAATCCTTCATCAGCTCTTGCATCTTTCCAACTGTTGCCAGTTGTTCGCCATGCGATAGCGTAGCCAAAAGTGATACACATAACGATAGTGTAAAACCAACACTAAACAGTAGATAACTTTTACCTAAAAAAGCCATTCCGATCAATCCTAATAAAGTGATACAAGGCAAACCATAAGATAACAAATGAGCTAAGAGCGATTGTGGTTTGCTTGCTTTTTGTAAATCCGCGTAAAATTTATCTAACAGGCGTTTTTTTCGTTTTCGCCCATGCTTTTCAAATAACTTTAACAACTGAACCATTTCCATTGTGAATGCTTCCTGTTGCACGCACTCCTTCACCGCTTCTTGGCGTTTTAAAATCGTTTCTTTAGCAACGAATTGCCAGCTGAATGCAGCAGCTAAAGCAGCTCTGCCTTCTTCGGTTTTCGCAACGCTAAGATACTGAAATAAGCTAGCCTTGCCAAAGATATCTAAATCGTATGCCTGTGTAGTTTTTTCAGTAAGAAAATCACTGCCCTCATCCAAGAAGTTTTTCCAATCATTCCCTTTCCGTTTTACGATATCTTCATATGCTTCCTTTAACAGCTGCGTATCTTCCATCGTGCTTTTTATTTCCGTATGTTTATAAACAGTTAGAAAAAACATACATAAAACAAGGCCGCAGCCTCCATACCATAGCCATCCTGTATTTTGATACCCCTTATAAAAGCAGAATACAAACAATGCTACTTCCAGCAATCTTATAATCGAAAATTGATGCGATTGCTGTTGCATCCGTGTAAATTGTTCTGTTAATTGTTTTATTTTTGTTTGAATATATGCGGCGTCCATGATAAAACTCCTCTCTCATAGGTATCATTATACCATATTCACCCTGTGATGATGGTATGGAATTGCCTATTCTGCAAAATTAAAAGTTCTTTGTGAATTGCAGGGATCATTAGAAATACGATGTATCTTTGGATATCACAGGTTTCTTTAAGATTCATTATTTCATTATCACTATCGTAATTTTCACGCAAAAAAATAGAACTCTGGTGTTATCCCTATGAGTTCTATTTTTGCTAATCTTCGTATTTACATATCCAATCGTTTTTTTATGCTTTATTCAAACAGTGATAAAGCTTCAAAATCTTCTTCTTCCACTTCTTCCTGTTTAGGTAGTTCACGAAGTTCTACTTTAGGAAGTTCTTTTAACAAATAGAAATCCGTAATTCCCTTTAACATAGCAGAGAACGTTGCATCCTTTGCCATAAGTGGAATGTCTTTTGAAACCACCTTATGGATCTCACTATTTGCAATCACGATTTCATCATTTAAGTCATGTAGACTGATATAAGCAATGTGATATGGTTTGGATTTTACTTTTTTACATAGCATACTGCCTTTGGTAGGTCGCCCTGTTACATCGATATCTGTCAGCTTCATACGTTTGCATGCACAATTATCACTAAAGACAACCAGCTGGCGATTATCATTGTTATAAATCAGGGCACTCGCAATTTCATCCTCAACCAAATTCATCGCTTTTACACCCTTTGAACGTGGTGAAGTTGCCGGTATCAAAGAGATTGGATAGCGTGTGATATAACCTTTTTTGGAAGCAATCAAAATCTCATCTTCTTCATATGCTACATATGTCTGTACGACTTCATCATCTTCCAACAGCTTCATATTGCTCATGGTTTTATTGTTGCGTGATACCTCATATTCACAAATTGCGGTTTTCTTGACCAAGCCATGGCGGGTAATGGAAAGCATATACGCATTTGTTTTAAAATCTTTGACAATGAAAGCATCTGTTATTTTTTCATCCGATGTTATTTTAATCTTTGAATTGATATGCGAACCAATTTCTTTCCATTTCGCATCATCAACTTCATAGACCGGCACATATCCATATGTACCCTTTGAGGTAAAGAAGAGGATGTTATCTAACGTATTCACTTCTCCATAACCAATCAAATGATCGCCTTCCTTAATGCCCGTCATTGCATCATTTGCTGCACCATAACTGCGCATCGACACGCGTTTCACATAACCATCACGAGAAATTGTGAACATGACTTGTTCTTGAGGAATCATGGCAACCTTATCAATGACGATTTCCTCGATTTCATGTTCGATTTTTGTTAAACGTGGTGTAGGGAAAGCTTTTTTCACTTCTTTTAATTCCGCAACCATCACTTTCTTTAATTTTTTCGGATCTTCCAGAATTTCGTGCAGTTCTTTAATTTCCGCTTGCAAATTAGCAAATTCTTCACGCAATTGCGTGATATCGGTATTTGATAAGCGATAAAGGCGCATTGTGACAATTGCTTCCGCTTGTGGTTCACTAAAACCAAATGCTTCAATGATCTTTACTTTGGAATCTGCTTTATCTTTACTAGAGCGAATCAAGGCGATAATTTCATCTAAAATAGATACTGCTTTGATTAAGCCCTCTAAGATATGACAGCGTTTTTCTTTTTTATCCAGATCAAAGGCACTGCGCCGTAAAATAACTTCACGGCGATGGGCAATAAAAGCATCTAGCATCGCTGCCAAGCCCATTTGAACCGGACGTTTATCCTTTATGGCAATCACATTATAGTTATACGATACCTGAAGATCGGTATTCTTATATAAATAATTCAAAATAAGCTGGGCATCGGCATCCTTTTTCAAATCAATGACGACTCGTAATCCATTACGATCACTTTCATCACGGACATCTAAGATACCATCAATTTTTTTATTCAATCGAATGTCATCAATCTTTTTTACCATGTTGCTTTTGACAACTTCATAAGGAATTTCATGCACAACAATCTGTTGTACCGTCTTTGTTTGCTCTATCGACACCTTACTGCGCACCATGATACGTCCTTTACCGCTCGTAAAGGCATCTTTGATACCATCTAATCCCTGCACGATACCTCCGGTAGGAAAATCAGGGCCTTGTACAAATTCCATCAAATCATCCAATGTGCAATCTGGATGCTGAATGCGATATATGCTGGCATCAATACACTCTCCTAAGTTATGAGGTGGAATATTGGTCGCATAACCGGCTGCGATACCGGTAATCCCATTTACTAAAAGGTTGGGATAGCGAGCAGGCAATACGGTAGGTTCCATTGCTGTATCATCAAAATTAGGTGCCCAGCTAACTGTATCCTTATCAATATCTTGCAGCAGATATTCACTGATCTTACCTAAACGCGCTTCGGTATATCGCATAGCCGCTGCCGGGTCATCATCAATAGAACCATTGTTCCCCTGCATATCAATCTGGGGTGTACGTATTTTCCAATCTTGTGACATGCGCACCATCGCATCATATACCGAAGAATCCCCATGAGGATGGTAATTACCAATAACCAAACCAACGGTCTTCGCACTTTTTCGATAGGCCTTATCCCATGTATTGCCGTCCACAAACATAGCATAAAGAATCCTGCGTTGTACAGGTTTTAAGCCATCACGTGCATCTGGCAGAGCACGTTCCTGAATAATATATTTTGAATAGCGACCAAAGCGATCCCCCATAATTTCTTCTAAAGGAGATGTCAGAACATTCGCATGATCAACAGCTTCTTCTACTGTTTTTTTCTTCATCGGTTATGCACCTCCACTTGGTAATCATCTTCCAGGGTAAAGGAAACATTTTCCTCAATCCAGTCACGGCGTAGATTTGCTTTATCTCCCATCAATACGGAAACGCGCTTTTCAGCCACGACCGCATCTTCAATGCTTACCTGAATCAGGGTTCTAGTTTCCGGACACATGGTCGTATCCCAAAGCTGATCGGCATTCATCTCACCAAGACCTTTGTAACGCTGTAATGTATAGCCTTTGGGAAAGTTCTTACGCAGCTGATCTAATTCTTCATCTGTCCATGCATAACACATTTCTTTTCCCTTTTGTAATTTGTATAAAGGTGGCATGGCAATGTATACCATTCCTTTTTCAATCAATTCACGCATATAACGATAAAAGAAGGTCAGTAATAAAATCTGAATATGTGCACCATCATCATCGGCATCGGTCATGATGATAACTTTATGATAATTGGAATCTTCCGCATGGAAATTTGCCCCCACACCGGCACCTAAGGCATGAATGATCGTATTCAACTCTTCATTCTTTTCAATATTGGTAATACTTGCTTTTTCTGTATTTAATACCTTACCTCGTAAAGGTAAGATTGCCTGATATTTGGAATCTCTTCCCTGCTTCGCACTGCCTCCGGCAGAATCACCTTCGACCAGGTATAATTCCTTTTTGCGAGCATCCTTGGATTGTGCGCTGGCCAATTTACCGGAAAGGATCTTTTCACTCTTCCCTTTGGATTTTCCCTTACGAGCATCCTCACGTGCCTTACGAGCAGCTTCACGTGCTGTGCTGGCACGCTGCATTTTTTTGATCAAGGTTGTCGCAAGTTCTTTATTTTCTTCTAAGAAAAAGTTTAATTTCTCACTGACAATGGAATCTACCGCATTTTTTGCCTCTGGTGTTCCTAATTTACCTTTGGTCTGTCCCTCAAACTGCAGCAGATTTTCCGGTATGCCTAAAGATAAAATAATCGTTAATCCCTCACGGACATCGCTGCCTTCAAAATTCTTTTCTTTTTCTTTTAATAAGCCATTTCTTCTTGCATAATCGTTGAATACTTTTGTAAAGGCATTACGGGCTCCAGTTTCATGAGTACCGCCATCCTTTGTACGCACGATATTAACAAAAGAAAAGATATTTTCCTGATATTCATCCGTATATTGAAATGCACAATCTACCTTAATCCCATTCACCTCTCCGCTAAAGGCAACTGGTTTATGGAAGGTTTGTTTATCTTCATGTAAATATTCCATGAAAGCAACTAGACCTTCTTCATAATGATAGACTTCTTCACGTTCTTTTCCTTCACGTTCATCTCTCACCACTAAACGCAGACCTTCTAAAAGGAACGCATCTTCTTGTGCACGTTCGGCAATCTGTGAAAAAGAGAAACGCGTTGTAGAGAAAATTTTCTTATCTGGCATAAAACGTGTTTTACTGCCAGTTTTATTCGTTTTCCCAATTACTTCTAGCTTTCCGATTTTCTTGCCGCCATCTTCAAAACGCATCTGATAGATCTTGCCATCACGATAAACACTGACTTCCATCCAAGAACATAATGCATTTACTACACTGGCACCTACACCATGTAAACCACCACTTGTCTTATAGCCACCCTGTGAGCTAAATTTACCACCGGCGTGCAAGACAGTATGGATGACCTGTAAGGTAGGTACTCCGCTCACATGCATATCTACCGGCATACCGCGACCTTCATCTTCCACACAGATCACACCATCTTTTTCAATCGTTATCTTTATAGTTTCTCCAAAGCCGTTTAATGCTTCATCAATGGAGTTATCGACAATTTCCCAAACCAAATGATGCAAGCCTCTACCATCCGTAGAGCCTATGTACATACCGGGACGTTTCCGTACGGCATCAAGTCCATCCAGAATCTGTATGCTGCTTCCATCATATGTCTTCTCTGCCATACAATCACCTCTTCCTCTCTTATTTCTTAAATTTACCTTGTTTAGTTTATCAAATTCTCATACTGAACGCAAACAAAACTCATGGTATTTACTAAACAACATTCTAATTATATACGAATTTTTTAAAAAGTGTCGTTTAATTTTCGGCTTTTTCTTTTCTCATAACGTAAATGATGATAAAATAAACGCATATAGAAAGTTATTGAGGTGACATTATGAATATGTATTGGATCTTATATATTTTATTAGGATATTTGCTTGGTTCCCTGCCATTTGCTTTGATTATTGGGAAACTCTTTTATAAAACAGATGTAAGAAACTATGGTAGTGGGAATTTAGGTGGTACCAATGCAGGACGTGTACTTGGTAAAAAAGCAGGCATCTCTGTCATTGCTTGCGATGTCCTAAAAGTTGTCGTTGCGGTTGGCATTGTATCATACTTCGATCGCGAAGCTAGTATTTGGGCCGGTTTTGCTGCTGCATTTGGACATTGTTATCCTATTTTTGCAGGATTTCGTGGTGGCAAGGCAGTGGCAACCATGTTTGGCTTTTTATTAAGCACTTCTATCTTTACCTTTCAAAGTGCTTGGTATGTCATCATTCCTTTTCTCTTTTTCCTTGTTGTTTTATATCTAAGTAAAATGGTATCGTTGTCTAGCATGATGGCTGCACTTATCAGTAGTCTTTACATTACATATAGGCAATTTGATAGTAGTATTGAAATTATCATTGCCAGCTGGTTATTGACGATTTTGGTGATTTATCGTCATCGCTCTAATATTAAAAAAATAGCCGACGGAACAGAAAATAAGATATCATGGTTGTAAAACGAGCCTTTTCACGGTTTCGTTTTTTTAATAACTTTCTCATAAAACCTCATACCTTTTACTTTTTCCCATGAGATAGTACAAGAAAATGATGTTGAGCATTCCGAAACTTTTAAGTCAAAAAAAGTGATATTTGTACAAACTTCTCAAATACCACTTTTTAAATGTAACTATCTTTTCATAGCAATACCATAGGCATCAATAAGGGATTGCATTTCTTCAGCTGATTTGCCATACAACACTCTCGTCTTGGCATCATAGCGTTCCTGTTCTTCTAATTGAAGTACTTTAACAGCTGTTTCATAAGGAAGCTGTCCCATAAAACGTTCTTCTTCATAATGATACATGGATAAATACCATTCATGTACTTCTAATTCCTCATTGGTTTCTGCATCACGCATATGAAAGGGAACAATCGGTTCTAAAGGAAGAATGGAATCTACGTCGTTTGTTAATGTATAAACACCCAAATAGCCGCCATCTGTTTTCTGATAAATATGTGGTCTAGCATAATATAAATCTCTGCTTTGGCGATGATGCAGAAAAGCAGCAAAATTGATTTGCATCTCTTCCAAATCTTGTTCATCATAATATATTGGATGTAAGGCGCTAAAGAAACAGCCATCCGTATGCTTAGCTAAAAAATCACGCAGGCACTCATTGGAAAAAATCTTAATATTTTCTCTCATATCAGCAAGATCACTAATTTTCTGTTCAACACCATCCTGCTCATATTTTTTTAATTTCCAAAGCTTTGCAATACGCGCAATGATATCATAAAACATATCCACTTCTTCGCGCACAGTAGGTAACAACAGACTTAATCTTAGGCAAGCGCTATCCTTTTCATCCCAAACAAGAGAAATACCTCTGGCAATATGCTTTGGATCATATAAGATCATATCATTTGATATTTTATCAGGAACTAATATCCAACTTTCCGAAGTACCATAAGCAAACTGTCCATTCGTGATATCTGATAATGAAATTGCCTTTTTGAAAAATCCTTTTTGTTTCAAACATACATCAACACTCATGTTATCCCTCTTTCATATATTTTCATGCTTCCATCTAAAGCTGCATCATCAAATAAGTCACTTCCATGATCTATAATATTTTCGTTGTCCAATCTTCCAAATTCCAAACTTCATCTACCAGATCTTCGTAAAAATCTGGATCATGAGAAACTAATAAAACACTTTGATGATATTCCTTTAACGCACGTTTTAATTCTTCCTTTGCATCAACATCCAAATGATTGGTCGGCTCATCAAGTACCAAAACATTACAAGGACGATTCATCAATATACACAGACGTACCTTTGCTTGTTCACCACCGCTCAACACACACATACCAGATTCGATATGATCTGTCGTTAAACCACATTTAGCTAAAGCAGCACGTACTTCTCCATTTGTATATGCCGGATATTCTTGCCAAAAATAGTCCAATGCACTGATACCTGTAGCGACTTCTTCCTGCTCAAAAAAGCCAATTTCCGCAAATGGATCTACTTCTACATTCCCTGATACAGGCGGTAGTAACCCTAATAAAGTTTTTAACAATGTCGTTTTGCCTAATCCATTGACTCCCTTGATTGCGATTTTTTTATTACGTTCAAAATTTAGATGCAATGGACGACATAATGGTTCCCCATAACCGATAACCAACGCATTTGTTTCAAAAACGATTCGTCCAGTGGTACGTGATGGTTGAAAACCAAATACCGGTTTTACCTTTTCTTTTGGCTTTGTGATAATATCCATCTTATCTAATTTCTTCTGGCGCGAATGTGCCATATTTCTAGTTGCTACCCTGGCTTTATTGCGTGCAATGAAATCTTCAAGATCTTCAATTTCTTTTTGCTGCTTGCGATAAGCAGCTTCTAATTGCCGTTTTTTTAAGGCATGTTGTTCAAGGAAATAGTCATAATCCCCCACATATCGTGTTAAAACGCAATTTTCGACATGATAGATAATATTGACAACCTGATTCAAGAATGGTATATCATGAGAAACTAAAATAAAGGCATTTTCATAATTGCAAAGAAAATTGGTTAACCATTGTATGTGATTTTCATCCAAATAATTGGTTGGTTCATCTAAAATTAGAATCATCGGATTTTCTAGCAATAATTTGCATAATAAGACTTTAGAACGTTGACCACCAGATAACATGGATACATCTTTTTCTAAGCCGATATCCATTAACCCCAGACCTTGAGCAACCTCAGTCGGTCATTTTTTGCGGACAGTTCATACATGCTATCCTTTTCTGTTCTCTG